>JAIOHV010000116.1 GCA_019912885.1 bacterium | reverse complement strand
CGGCGAGAAGGCCGGCGGTCGCCCAGAGGTATTGCACCGCGTGCATCAGGCCCGCGCAAAGGGCAAAGATGAGCCCCTTTTTTCGCGCGGCGAAGTGAAGGAAATCGAGATTGAGCAGCGCGAACGCGCATGCCACCAGCGTGAAAAGCGGCGCGGCGATCGCCGGCGTGTGCAGCGCGGTCACGATTGCCGCCGGCGCGCCGAGCGTGAGCAGCAGCGCCGAGAGGAGGTTCGCCGGCTTGAGGTTCAGGTCCGCGTGTACGACGCGCCGCCGCGCCATGAGCAGCGTCCAGGGCACCGCGCGCGCCAGCACATCGGAAACGACAAGGCCGGCGAAGGTGTATCGCTTCTCGTGCCGGACGCGGATCGACGGATCGAGCGCGATGCGCCCGCCCGCGCCGGTCAGTCGATAGCCAAGCTCGATATCCTCGACCGACGCCGCCTCGTAGCTCTCGTCGAAGCCGCCGATCGCCCAGAACGCCGAGGCGCGGATCGCGCCGCAACCGCACCAGAACGTGCGCGCCTCGCGGTGCGAGGTCAGGTGCGTGTAGTGGTGGACGAGATTCTTGTAGACGCTCGCGAAGTTCGCCGGGCCGGGAAGCGGCGTGTAGGCGCCGAAACATGCGTCGATCTTGCGGTCGGCGAACACGTCGAGAATCCGGTCGAGCGCATCCGGTTCAAGCGTCACGTCCGCGTCGAGAAACAGCAAAATCTCGCCTTCGGCCATCGACGCGCCGACATTCCGCGCCGCCGCCGCGCCCGAACGGCGCGTCAGGCAGACGTGCCGCGCCCCGGCGGCGGCGACGATGTCGTCGGCCGGTTCGGTCGAGCGGTCATCGACGCACACGATCTCCACGCCGCCGGCGCCCGCGGCGAGCACGGACGCGAGCGCGCCGGGAAGCGTTTCGCGCGCGTTATGATACGGAAGGATCACCGAGACGCGCGGCGCGGCGGACGATGGCGTGGCCTGGCTCATGACGGACGAATTCCCTTGTAGCCGAACGGCTCATCAGTGTCGGCCAGCCGGGGCGGGGCGTCAAGTCAAATCGCGGTTTTTGGCGCGCCGGGGCGTTTGCCGCACACCAAAAGGAAGGGGGGCGGCCCCACTGGAGCCGCCCCACCCGGGATCGCGTTTAAGAC
>JAIOHV010000115.1 GCA_019912885.1 bacterium | reverse complement strand
GGGGTTGATCCGTAACGTGATTGCGGGTCGTGGATAGGGCTCACCGGCCGCAGCGGCGATCAACGCCTCTCTGAAATAAAAAATCAGTCCTTCACTGGCACGCGCAACGCGACTCCAAGGTATTCATGGTTTTCCTGCCCGTCCCATTCTCTCCAGTTGTAGGGAACTCCCACAACGCCGCCGGGGCTGACGACCACGCCGTGGACAGGCGAGATACTTTGATAGACGTCGTCCTCCCGCGCCGCCATTTCCTTTCGCCACAGATCGCCTTCCCGCCGCGCCCAGCAAACGTACCGGGTATTATGGTTTGGCGATTCGCCGGATAGTCCGTACGCGGTGTGTAGGCGGGATTGTGTATCATAATCCAATGAGAAGCCATTGATTAGCCCCTCCGTGACCGGCGCCAACTCGATCAAATCCCAGCGATGCGGTCCCTGTCGGTGAAGCACTCCTGTTTCAAATTCCGAGAACGGCATGTAGAGATCGTTAGTGGGCGTGGCGACCAGGTTTCCCGGATATTCGCCGGTCGGTCGCACGAACTCCACTCCCCACGTCTGCCCGACCGTCCCGAAAAAGTGGAGTAACCATTCGTTGTCAAGGAATTGAACAAGCCAGGTGAAATGGGCCACGCCATCCGGGCCGATGGCCAGGTTTCCAGGCGGTGCGAAACTGTTGATGGGGATGGTCCCCAACTCCCAGACCCCCGGTGCGGTTTCTTCCGTGTACCAGGGATGGTAGATCGTATCCAAAAATAGTAATCCTGGTCGTCCATCGGGTGTATGGTCGAAAGAAACAATTGGGGGGCTGACACCGGTCCAAGGCGCGCCCCGACAATTCTGGATTTCGTCATCCTGAAACGAGCAGATGCAGAGCTGGGGTCCCGCCAACTCGCAAAAGTCGCTGCTGTTGAATGCAAATTCAATTTCCGCGTCCGGCGTTAGATCCACGTCGAACGCCCCTAACGTATGAGCCGGGTCATGTAAACGTTTCACGTCCCAAGCGCTACCGTAAATGTCGTCAAGGCGCGCGCGGTACAGTTCGCGATACGACGTTGTCACATATTCCAACCAGAATGCTACGGGGACTTCGCCATCGAAAACGAGTTCAACAGATCCGCCATTAATCAGTTCAGCGATCGTGCTTGTTCGCCATTCGTACCCGTCTTCCGGAGGGAGATCCGCTTGCCATAAACAGTCCACCACCTCCGTATCGTCATCCGCTCCCGTGTCGTCGTCCGCCGCATCGTCATCGGACATATCATCGTCCAAGGTGTCGTCGTCCGAGGCATCGTCGTCCGAGGCATCGTCGTCCGCACTATCGTCGTCGCCGGCATCGTCGTCCATCGTATCGTCATCGTCGTCCGGCGCGGTGTCATCGTCGTCGGCGTTATCGTCGTCGCTGTCGTCGTCCTGGAGTGAATCGTCGTCGCCGTACGTGTCGTCATCCGCCACCGAATCGTCGTCGCCGTCGAGCGCGCCGCCCGAGCCGTCGTCATCGTCGCCGCACTGGCACGATGCCAGCCCCAAGAGCGCGACGCACAACAACCAGAGCGGCGATTTCATCGACTGGCTCTCCTCACGCGCAACTGCTCGTCGGCTTGATCCGTATGACAAGCACGTTCTTCGCCGGGATCGACAGGTTCGTCAACGTTTGCGAGCCGTTCACGGTCCACGGCGCCGAGCCCGACCAGTTGGGGAAGTTCGCCGTATTCGGGCTGAACGTCGCGGAATTTTTTGGCGCGGCGGTGTTCGAAGCGGGCGGGACGCCTGCGCTCCCGGGGCGGGGCGAGGTTCTCGGCCGTGCTCAGGACCACGGGGGCGCAAGGTCGCGCGTCCAATGGATAATCCACGCGACGTGCCGACAGGTAGCGAGCGGATTAGCCCGCGATGCGTTCGGCCTGGCGCCACGCGAGGGCCTGGATGGTCAGCGTGGGGTTGTAACCGGTTGACGTCGTGAACACGCCGCCGTCCGCGCACCAGAGGTTGTCGATCTCGTGGAAGCGGCCGAAGCGGTCGGTAACCGACCGTGTGGAATCGTCGCCCATGCGCAGCGTCCCGAGGATATGCCGCGTGGAGGGCACGCCGCCGGATTCGAGCGTGAGCGACACCGACATCGTGAACACCGCGCCCGCCGTTCGAAGAATCTCCCGCAACCTCGGACGCACGCGCCGATTCACCGCGTGGTCGTTTTCGTGCGTCGTCCAGATGACGCGCGCGACGGGCCGTCCGTAAACGTCGCGAACCCGCGGATCGAGTTCGACGCGATTTTCCTCGTACGGAAGATCCTCGCCGATGAGCGTCAACACGCCCAGATGATCGCGCAAAAGGCTCCGGCGCATGTAGCGGCGGTGCGCCTTGCCGGCAAGCGCAAGCTGTTTGGCCTCGTCGATCGGATGAAGTTGCCCGCCGATCTCCACGATGCCGCCGCCGAGGATGGCGTGCGCGTCGCCGCGCACCGGATCGCCGTTAAACTCGTCGAGCGCGTAACCGCCCGAAAATCCGATATGCATGTGCGTGCGGCGGCGGAAGATGCCGAAGGTCGTATCGACGTTGTGAAACATCAGGCATCTACCGACAAGCCCGCTGCCGCCGCCGAGCGCGACCGGGTGATCCGGCGTGCGCGACAACAGGCAAAGCCGCGCGCTTTCGATCGCGTTTCCCGCCAGCACGAAGGCGCCCGCGCTCTGCCGGCGCAACGCGCCATCGCCGTCGATGTATTCGACCGATGTCACGCGCGCGCCCGATGCGTCGGTTATCAGACGCACGACGTTGCCGTTCGCGCGCAGTTCGCAGCGGCCGGACAACAGCGCTTCGCGGATGACCGTCACTGCCGTCGAACCCTTGGCGTGGATGGCGCAGCCGTGGCTTCCGCAGAAACCGCAATAAACGCACGCCCTTCGCCCGCCGCGCGCGGCGGAGTTGATGGCGGTGGGCATCGGGAACGGCGCATAGCCAAGCGAACGCGCCGCGCCGGCGAGCAGGGTCGCCACGTATTTCGGGTAGCCCGGCGGCATGGGATAAGGCCCGCGCGGCTCGGCGAACGGGTCGGCGCCGGCTTCGCCCTGCACGCCGATCGCGTCCTCGACCTTGTCGTAATACGGCGCGAGGTCGTCGTAGGAGATCGGCCAGTCGTCGACGAGCGCGCCGGGAACATCGCCGAAACGCGAACGGATGCGAAAATCCTTGGCCTGGCAGCGCGGCGAACTGCCGTCGTAAATCAGCGTGCCACCGCCGACCGCGACGCCGAGCGCGTTGACCTTGCCGACAAACGGCCGCGCCCCGTCGCCGGCGAGATACGTGCGCGGCTCGATGCGCGGGTCCTGCTCCACCAGGTCCCGGTGCTCGAGTTTCAGCTCGTCGTTCCCGAAACGGTTGTCACGGATGCCGGCGGGATCGTCGAGGCCGACAAAGAAGTTGTCGCCCTTTTCCAGCAACAAGACCTTGATCCCGCGCGAGGCGAGCACGTGCGCGGCGATGCCTCCGCCCGCCCCGGAACCGATGACGACGACATCCGGCGCGCCGGTCACGACTCCGCTCCAGGATACAGCGCGCGCAACAGGGCGATCGCCGCGTCGATCTCTTTGTCGGTCAGCAAATCCTCCTCGCCCGGGGCTTCGACTTCGGCGCGCGAATAGCCCCGGGGCAACACGTCGCCCTCGTATCCGATCGAGTCCCAGCCGGCGCGGTTCGCGTTGCCGCCGTATTCCGGCGCCGCGTACATGCCCTCGACGACGTGGCCGAACACCATGTCGCGAAACTCCGAAGGCGACGCCCGGAACGCGCGTTCGCGATCGTCCGGAGACAAATCGACGAACGGCGCGCCGTGTTCGGCCCGCGATCGCGCGTCAAGCTCGGCGAGGCCGTCGTGGTATTTTTCCTGAATGCCGGCGACCGGGCCGTTGAACTCGCGCTCCCTGATGCCTTGTGATCCTTCGATGTGGTTTCGCCAGGCGATTTCCTTGACGCGCGAAAGCGGGACATATTCGCCAAAACGCGGCGCACCGCCATGGCGGCCTGAAAACGGCCCCGCGGCGAAGATGCGCGGCGGATCGACCGTGAACGCACCGAGAAAAAAATCGATGTAGTCCGCGCACCCGGCCGCCGCGCCCCCGGGGTCTTCGTCCGGCGGGATAATGATGTCCGCGATCGCGCGCACGGCTTCGTGTTCCTGCACGCTCAGCCAGCGGCCGTCCGGCGCGTCGCCACCCGTATCGTCGTCGCCGCCGGAGCGTGGAACGTCGGACGGGCCGGCGCTCCGGTTTTCCTCGGCGAACGGATCGCATCCGGGCATGACGAGAATTGCCGCGCCGCACGCGCCCGCGCGCAACACGGCGCGCCGCGTCCATCCCTCGCGTTTTTCCATCGCGCGAATTTGCGTCGGATCGGGCCTGCCGCGCAAGCTGTTGCGGCTCTCCGATCTCTTTCCTCTTTTCTCTTTCCTAACTCCTATTTCCTATTTCCTCATCCGCCCGTAGCCTGTGCCGCCTCATGACGCGACGAGACGCCATTCTCCTTTATCCCGGCCTTGCCCTCGTGACCGCGGGGACGCTCGCGCTCGAGATCGTTCAGACGCGCATCCTCTCCGTCGCGTCGTGGTACCACCTCGCGTTTTTCGTCATCAGCGTCGCCATGTTCGGCATGACGCTCGGCGCGCTGTGGGTGTTCGCGCGGCCGGAGCGCTTCGTGCCCGAACGCGCGCGCGCCGAATGCGCGCGGCTATCCGTTCTCGCCGGCGCCGCGGCAATGATCGCCTACCTCGACCAGATCGTGCTTGCGCCCGAGATGGTGATGAGCGCATCGAGCGTCGTCGTGTTCGCGCGCCTGGCGCTGACCGTGTCGATCCCGTTCGTGATCTCCGGCGCGGCGGTGACCGCCCTTTTGACAAGGGCCGGCGCGCCGATCGGCCGCGCGTACGGCGCGGATCTCATCGGCGCCGCGGCGGGCAGCGCGCTTGTCATCCCCATGCTCTCGCGCATCGACGGGCCCGGAGCGGTGTTCGCCTGCGCGGCGGTGATCGCGGCCGGCGGCTTTCTTCTGGCGATCCTCGCGCGGCGCGGCCGGACCGCCTTCGCGGCGATGGCCGTCGTCGTGCTCGGCGCGGCCGGCGCGTACGGAAACGCGAAGACGGTCTATGGCCTTGATCCCATCATCGTGAAAGGCCAGGCCGAAAAAAGGCACCGCGTCGCCTACGAAAAGTGGAACACCTTCTCGCGCGTCATCGCGTACAACACGTGGAACGAGGCGCCGAAAAACACGATGTGGGCGGCCTCGGCGCGCACGCCCGCGGAGCCCGTCGATTTCGTCATGATGAACATCGACGGCCTCGCCGGCACGACCGTGTACAACATGGCCAATGATCCCGCGAACGTCGATTTCCTTCGCTACGACGCGACGGCGATCGCATACGCCGTGCGTCATGGCAAGGTCGCCGTACTCGGCGTCGGCGGCGGCAAGGACATCATGACCGCGCTCGTCTTCGGCAACAACGACGTTCTCGGCGTCGAGCTGAACCCCGCGCTTGTCGGCGCGTTGCGCGGTCCCTATCGCGCGTTCGCGGGACTCGCGGACGATCCCCGCGTGCGTCTCGTGGTCGGCGACGCGCGCGCGGACATGGCGCGACGCAGCGAGACATTCGACATCATCCAGGCGAGCCTCATCGACACCTGGGCCGCGACCGGCGCCGGAGCGTTCACGCTGTCGGAAAACGCGATCTACACGCGCCAGGCGTGGCGCGTCTTTCTGGACCGCCTCGCGCCGGGCGGCATCTTCACCGTCTCGCGCTGGTACGCGGCCGAGAGCGTGGACGAAACCGCGCGCCTCATATCGCTGGCCTCGGCCGCCCTGTTCGATCGCGGCGTCTCGCGTCCGGCGGAACACCTCATGCTCGCCGCGCACGGGCAGGTGGCGACCTTGCTCGCGTCCAACGAACCGTTTTCGGCGACCGACATCGCTTCATTTCGCGCGCACGTATCCGCGATGGAGTTCGAGACCGTCTTTGCGCCCGGAACGCCGCCGGAAAATCCCGTGCTGGCGGATATCCTCGCCGCGCCGGACGCGGACGCGCTGTGGGACTACGGCGCTGCCGCGCCGCTCGATCTGACGCCGCCGTCGGATGACAGGCCGTTTTTCTTCAATCTCCTCCGACTGACGCACCCGCGCCGGATCGTTTCGTACCTTGGCCGGCCGTCGGGCGTCGTCGCGGGCAATCTCATCGCGACTCTCGTGTTGTTGACGATCGTCGCGGTGACGCTGCTTCTGGCGCTCGCCACCGCGATCGCGCCGGAGTTCGTCCGGCCCCCGCGCGCCGGACGGCCGGGGTTCGCGTCGCTGGCGTATTTCGCGCTGGTCGGCCTGTCGTTCATGCTCGCGGAGATCGCGATGCTGCAACGGCTCTCCGTGTTCCTCGGCCATCCGGTGTACGCGCTCGCCGTCGTGCTGTTTTCGCTCATCCTGTTCACCGGCGCGGGATCGCTATTGAGCGAGCGGTTCGCGGTGGAGCGGCCCGGGCGGTTTGGCCGGTTCGCGCTTCTGATCGCGGCGGTGCTGGCCGCGACCGCCCTGCTGCTGCCGCCGCTGACGTATCTCGCCGAAGGCGCCCCGACGCCGTTGCGTATCCTTCTGTCGGTCTTGCTTCTGGCGCCGGCGGGATTGTTGATGGGGCAGGCGTTCCCCGCGGGGATGCGCGTTGCCGCGCGCATCGCCGCGCAAAAGGCGGCCGATGCCGGCGAAAGCGCGACGAGCGACGACGGCGCGACGAGGGCCGACGCGGACGCACTGCCGCGCGCGTTCGATCCGACGCCTTGGCTGTTCGGCATGAACGGCGCGGCGGGCGTTTTCGGATCGACGCTCGCCGTCGTCATCGGCATGACGTGGGGCATCCGCGTGACACTTCTGGCCGCCGCGGCAGGCTATCTCCTGCTAACCCCGCTGATGGCGCTCATGACGCGCGGCGTGCGCCCTGCTCGGAGCGGGGGCGCGGGTGCGTCGCCCTCCGCGCAGATCGGCTCGTAAAGCACCATTCGCGATTCGTTTCCGGGGCGCGCCGCAACGAACGCCGCCCGCCCGGGGTTCATTTCGGCGACGGGCGCAAGCGGAACGGCGGGCTGATTCACGATGATGAACACCTCGCGCCCCGCCAGATCGGCGGCGAGCCGCGAGCCGCAATACGGCGACGAAAGGACATCGCCCGATTCGACGACGGCGACGCGCCGGCCGCTGCGATAGCGCCACCCCAACGCATCGAGCGGCATGCCCGCAAGCGGCGGCGCGATGACGGCGACCGGCCTCGCGCCCGCGCGCCCATCCACGAACGAAAGAACCTCCGCGAGCCCGTAGCCCGAAGGCCAGCCGGTCACGAACGCCTCGCGATCCTCGGCGACAAGCGGCGCGCGCGACGGATCGGCCGCGTGCATCGCCGACGGCCCGAGCGCCGACGCGGCGAGCGCCGCGGCGATGACGCCACGCGGGATGCCGCGCGCGGCGAGCGTGTCGCGCATGAGCATCGCGCCGCGAGCCGCCGCCGGCAAAAGCAGCGGCGCGAAGGCCGCGAGGTGGCGCGGAAAGGACTTCGCACCGACGAGGACGAACACCGAAAGCGCGGCGGCGAACGCCGCAACACCCGCGCCGGCCATGAAAGCTTCGCCCGTCCGCGCGCGTCGGAGGGATCCCGCGAAAAACGCGAGCGGCACAAAGATGAGAGGGCCGAGATACAGGCCGACCGACGCCGCGTACATCCGCGCGTTCGACGCGATCACCGCCGCCCGCCCGCCCTGCACGTACTCGCCGTCGACGATGAGCCCGCGCCCTGTCGCAAGGTACGCGGGGACGATGACACCGGCAAAGGCGATGGCCGCCACGGCGAGCGCCGCCGCGAGACCCGCGCCGGGAAGTGCGTCGCCGCGCCGATGGCGATCGATCATGGCCGCGACCGGAAGAATCGCGAACGCGGCGGCCGTCTCCTTGGTCGCGAGCGCGAGTCCGAACACCGCACCGAGACCGGCGCCCGCGAACACCGCGCCGCGCCGCGTGGCTGAGTCGCCAAGGCGCACGGAAAGCCACAAAACGCCAAGCCCCGCCGCGCCGAGGATCGCCTCCTGCCCCACGCGCGCATCGAAGATGACGAGATACGGAACGCTCGCCGCCATCGCCGCCGCGACAACACCCGCGCGCTCGCCGAAAAGACGGCGCGTCACCGCGAACGCGAGCGCGATCGTCGCCGCGCCGAAGGCGATCGACACCGCCCGCGCGGCGAAAACGGCGTTTTCGAAAAGCGCGACGAACGGGGCGATCAAGAGGAAGTGCAACGGCTTTTTGCCGTGCTCGATGACCGACTGCCACGGCCGGCCGTGAAGCGCGTCAAATGCCCAGCGAACGTGGAAGGACTCGTCCGTGAATTCGGGATGGCGCGCGGCGAAAAGGCGCAACGCGACGCCGCCCAGCACGATGACGGCAAGAATCGCGCACGAACGCGTATCCCGTTCGTCCGGCGCGATCCCGGCGCGCGAGGCGGCCACCGTCAGCCGTTCATCTCACGGGCAAAAGGGCCGCGAACGACGTTCGATTCCTCTTCCAGCGGTGGATAGACTTCGTGATGGAACGTGTTTTTGCCCGACCGCTTGGCGCGATAAAGCAAATCGTCCGCCATTTTGATGACATCGTTCAGCGTTTCGGGCAGCTCGTTGAACGTCGCGACGCCCATGCTGAACGTGACGGGGAAGTCGTTGCGGATCATCGTCATGAGCAGTTGTTTCAGCAAATGACGCACGTACCCCGCCGCGTCCTCCGCGCCGGTCTGCGGCAAAAGGACGAAGAACTCGTCGCCGCCGATGCGCGCCGGCATGTCGGTGGCGCGGCTGTGCTGGGACAGGACGCTGCCGACCTCGCGGATCACGGCGTCGCCGACCTGGTGGCCAAGCTCGTCGTTGACCTCCTTGAAGTTGTCGACATCCATGGAGATCAGCGTCATCGGGCCGCCGTAGCGGCGCACGCGCTCGAACTCGCGTTCGATCGCTTCGAAAAACGCGCGCGTATTCGCGATGTTTGACAGGAAGTCGCGGCGCGAGGTTTCGCGCTCGCGCCGAAGGGCGACCACCAGCTCCGACTGGAAATACACGGCGATCAGATAAAACGAGATGCGCACGAGCGCGTTCCAAGACAGGACAAGCGAGGTGGCCGGTTCGGAATTCAGCCGAAAATCAAACAGATACCAGACAACCGTCGAGAGAAAGGCCAACGCGACGCCCGCCCGCTTTCCGACGAGCCAGTTTCCGTACAGGATGGGCGCGAGGTAGAAAAACGCGAAGCTGATGTCGCGGCCGGTCAGAAAATCGAGCGCCCCCAGCGCGAGGATCGAAAAGACGCAAAACGCCACAAGCAGCCACGTGGGCAGCCGGCGGTCGTCAATGGGGGCGCTGGCGTGCGGCAAACGAGCCCTCGATTTCGCGATCAATACCGGGAAGAAACATTCCGAGCCATCAAAAACCATTTTTAACCGAAACCCCATGACAAGGCACGCGAAAACCGGCGATTCGGGTCGGAAATTTGATCTTCTGGTTATCGGATGCGGATTTTTGGGCGCCCGCGTGGCCGGTCTGTGGCATTTGGCACATGCCGGCGCCGCCATCGTCGCGGAAACCGCCGGTGATTCGCGCCACGAGGCGCTCCGCGGCGATGGGTTTACGCCCCGCCGCCGCGCGGACGATCCGCCGCATCCCGCGCCGTTCGTCGTCTTTTCGGTTCCGCCGTCCGCGGCCGGCGATTATGCCGCCGAAGCCGCGCGCGCGGCGTCGCTGTTCGATGGAACCGGGCGGCTTGTCATGACCTCCAGCACGGCGGTGTACGCCGAAATGGACGGCGGGCCGATCACGGAAAACGCGCCGCTTTCCGATTCGCCGCGCGCGGCGGGGCTGCTCGCGGCGGAAGAGTTGATCCGCGGGGCCGGCGGCATCGTTGTGCGTCTTGCGGGTCTGTACGACGCGCGGCGTGGGCCGCATCGCGTCTATTTGCGCACGCCGAAATCGCCCCGTCGCCCGGACGGCATCGTCAACCTGATTCACGAGGCCGACGCGGCGCGGCTTATCGTCGCGGCGCTCCAACGCGGCGAGCCGGGCGCGATCTACCTTGGCGCGGACGGGCATCCGATCACGCGGCAGGCGATGGTCGACACGCTCGCCTCCGCCGGATTGTACGCCGACGCGCCACCGACGACGTTCACCGGCTCCGACGACCCCCTCGGCCGCCGCGTCGATCCGCGATGGACGTGGGCGGCGCTTTCCGAGAAGCCGCGCGTGCGCGATTTTGGGTCGTGGCTGTCGGCGGGGATGCCGGAAGCCTGAACGAATCACTCGCGGCGAACGTGTACCCGTTTCCGGTCGCCGGTCACAATTGACCCGCGTGCGATGCGTGTGTTAGCTGGCGGAATCGATTTCAACGGCGTTTTCGACGGAGGAGCACGATGGGCAAGATCGACTTCGCGCGCGCGTTCACGAGAGGCTGGGAGGCGTTTACAAAAAACATCCTCAACCTCGTCATCGGCTACCTCATCTTCCTCGTCCTGTGCATGACCGTCGTCCTCGCGCCGATCGCCTGGGCGGGCATGACGCGCATGGCGCTTCGCGCGGTGCGCGGCGAGCCGACGAGCGTCAACGACGTGTTCTCCGGCTTTTCCGATTTCGGGCGCTACTTCCTGGGCGGCATCATCGCCTTCGCCATGATCATCGTGGGCGTCCTGATGTGCGGCGTCGGCGTCATTCCCGTCGGCGGGCTGCTGCTTTTCTTCTTCCCGTACATGGTCGATCGCAACGCCGGCACGACGGACGCCTTCAGCGCGAACTGGGCCTACTTCCAGACCGACTGGCTGATGGCGATCGCGCTATCGTTTGTCACCGGACTCATGGTCTCGCTGTCCTCGTCCGTGCTGCTTGGCATCCTGATCGCCGGGCCGATCCAGATGACCGTCGTGCTCGCCGCGTACGAGGATGTCTTCGGAACGGCCGCCGCGCCGACGGCGATGGCGCCGCCGGCAGCCCAGCCGATCGCGTAGGGCAACAACGGATAGCGCCGCGCCGCCGCGGCCGCGCGACGTGTGGTGCGTTAACAAGTATCGCGCCGGATCGCCGCGCGGCGGCTAAAGGTTTCTGACCGCCATCGCAAAGATGCCCCAACCGGTCGATTGGGACTGCCAACTGACGCCGCCAGAGGTAAACTCGACGACGTAGGCATTGCCGGGGCTGTGGATCTCACTCGTCCAATAATAAAAGCACGTCAGCTCGAAAGGCGCCAGGATGTGCACATCCCCAAACGTGCACTCCATGGGCTCGTCACGGGTCGGGTCGTAGAGGGCCTGAAGTTCCGCACGGGTGGGCAACCGCCAGTCCGCGAACCCTCCCAGGGTCATGGAGCCGGCCCACCACTCGGCGTCAAACCAGGTGCCGCTGCTATTGGAATCCTCTGTCGTCCACATGAGGTTCATGGGGGCGCAGGTGGTGGTGCCGTTGCCGTTATCCACGCAAATCGGCTGCGTGGTCGTGGTC
>JAIOHV010000114.1 GCA_019912885.1 bacterium | reverse complement strand
CGAGCAGCTCGCGAACAAGGCCATCACCTACCTGAACGCAACGACGAACCTGAACGGCGTATACGCGATCGAGGACCTGCCGGAAAACGGCGGCCCCTGGTTTGTGTATGTGCAACCCGCGGCCGATGACGTTGACCGCCTGCCCGGCGGCAGCGCCTCGCGCGCGTCGGTGACGCGCGACGAGATCGTCGGCGGCCATCTGTCCTCCACGATCTCGATGTCCACCGGCGAAGATGCCTTCTACGTCGGTACCTCCGTGTGCCTGTCCTGCCACGGCCTGCCGCGTTTCAAAAAGACGCTGCATCGCCGCGGCATCCACGCGCCGTATGCCGATCCCGACGCCCCGGAAGGCGGTCCGTTGCAGGATCACGACCTGGCGCGCCATCCGAAATTCAACGACGGCCTCGCCGCGTGGGCGGACGGCGTGACGCTCTATTATTCCGCGTACGACGCCACGCGCGGCACCGACAAATACGAGACGACCTTCGCGAATCCGGTGATCGGCGTGAGCTTCTTTCTCGACCTCTATCAGGACGTGGACGATAGCTACAAGGTCGCGATGACCAACGTGAAAAATCCCGCCGATCCGAACAATCCGACAATCTGGACGGTCGAACTCGTGTACGGCGGCGGCATGGAACGCCAGCAGTATCTCATGCGCAAGGACAATCCGGACGGCTCCGCGAGCTTCTATCCGCTGCCGTTCCAGTTCCAGCCGGACGGCAAGGAGACGCACGCCGACCGGACGCGCAAGACCTACCGCGACTGGCACGGCGACTGGTACTACGACGAGGCGAACATGCTCATCACCGAGCCGGTTTACGCCAACTCGTTCGACGCGAATTGCGCGTCGTGCCACTACAACGGCTTCGAGCTGGACGGCAGCAACGCCGACGGGTGGAGCGCGCGCGCCGTCACCGACGAAAACGGCGCGTACGACCTCACCGGCGACGGCATCCCTGAGGAAATCAACATCGGCTGCGAAAGCTGCCACGGCCCCGGCTCCAACCACTGGGCGCGCGCCGGGCAGGGCTGGTATATCGTCACGCCGCAGAATCTCGCCGCGGAGCGCGAGTCGACGATCTGCGGAAGCTGCCACGCCGCTCCGCGCGGCAAGGGCTTGCAGAACGAATCGCCGATCAACCTCGACTACGAGATGCCGATCCCCGGCCTTTCACGCGAGGAATGGTTGAGCGAATTCGTGAACATCCCCGGACCGGCCGGCAACTACTGGGCCAGTACCGACAAACATTCGAAGATGTTCCACGAGCAGTACACGGACCACATGCGTTCGGGGCACTACCGCAACGAGTTCCTGCTTTTGTCCTGCTCAGACTGCCACGAGACGCACGGCGCCTCGACCGAGATGCACGAGCTTCGCAAGCCGGTGACGGATAACGAACTGTGCATCGCGTGCCACACGGAATACGCGACGGACGATGCCCTCGCAACGCACACCGCCGTCCGCGTCGGCACGGACCACGTCGCCAATAACGCGAATCCGCGTTGTGTCGACTGTCACATGCCGCAAACCGGCATGGCGGGCGCCGGGAAGCCGGGGCTTGGCGATTACTGGGAAAACGACCGCGCCTCGCACATGATGCGCGTGCCGGACAAGGACGAAATCGCGGACGTGCCGCCGCAGTTGGCGATGCCCGTGCCGTACACGAAAAACTGCAATATCTGCCACACCGTTCCGGTGGTGTCGCCTTAATAAACGGAAAGTGAATCGCGCCCGGAAAATGGGGCAGGGGCGCGGAGCACGATCGAGGCGCGGCGGCTTCAAAACCGCCGCGCTTCTATTGTGCGCCCAGCATGGGCGCTGTCTTGTAGGTGTAAGTCCGACCGAGAGGAGGCCATCCCGATCGAAGCGAAGCGCAACTGCGGAAGGGCGACCGACCGTGGGGAGGAAGCGTGGAGCGAACCCGCGGGCCGACGTAC
>JAIOHV010000113.1 GCA_019912885.1 bacterium | reverse complement strand
GAGGACAAGCGTCAAGATCAGATAAGGTTGCTGTAGCGCCACCGAAGGTGGCTCCCCGGCCGCTCGCGAGCGGCCCCCAACTATGCCGCCTTGGGCGGCTCACAACTTAAAGCCCCCGGCTTTGCCGGGGGTCGGTTACTTTCGTTTTTTCCTTCTCTTACAATACGGTGAATTTCCGGCAATCGCGCTGCGGGATCAACCGATACCTTTTTTATGTAATCGCGGTACTTTTCAAATTCCCTATCCCCGCTTAATGAAGCGTTTGGCGAAAGACGCGGATCGGTCGCTGTTGGCACAACACTACTCGCGCCGGGTTTATCATTGGCTGCTGGATTCGACGGGGTGTCATTTTGAGTGTGGCATCCCGCCAATGCTAACGAGGTTAGAATAACAAATAATTGAACCAATTTCCGCCGTTTTCGCGAGAGTCTCCCTTTTCGCGCACCGAGGTCGTAATAGTCAGCCATGCGTTGCATACCTTTGTTTGAAGGAGGCGCGATGCGCGGCGAGAACCCGGCCCAGGCGACGCTCCTTTCCCCTTCAACGTCGAAAAGCGTATCTCGGCTACGCACGTCTGTTGGATCAGGGCGTTGGCAGGCGAAGGTGCACCCCTTGATGGTTTCCCGCCTCAACGCGCTTCGGCTCAACCCGCCGGGCCACGCCATCGCCGGTCGCGGCTCGTGGTATTCGTGCGTTGATAGCCCGCGTAGGCAGTAAAAATCCGGGACAGGTACCTATTATTGCTAGGCAAACTTCGGCTTCGCGGCAGAATTCGCCCTTTCGCCCGCAATGCGGATTTCGGATCGGCTGCGTTTCGCACGTTCCCTCCCCTCCCGAATTTTCGAGAGAATCCTACCGCATTTCGCGGCTTGTGAATAGCGATTCCCGTGCTATCCAGGACTGCCCTCGCGTCAGATTCCCTTGGGAACGACGCAAATGAAAACAAGATCCTCGGCGCCCGTGTTGCGGATCTGATGAACCGCGTCGGGCGCGACGTAGGCGACGTAACCCGGTCCTACCGGAACGACCTCGCCCTCATATTCCACCTCGCCGGAACCGGCATGGAAGAAGATTTCGTGCTCGCAGGGGTGATGATGATGCGGCGTGTGGCCGCCGGGCTTCACGGTGAAAACGCGCATGGTGAAATTCGGCGCGCCCTGGAAAAAAGCGGGACAGGCACCTATTTTTGCGCGGCAAACTTCGGCTTCGCGGCAGAATTCGCGCTTTCGCCCGCAACGCGGGTTTCGGATCGATTTCGTTTCTCACGCAAACGCCTCCCGATTTTTCATGGGCACCCTACCGAATTCCGCCGCGCGCGGTAAGAGCGATGGGCATGGTGGATTTCGGCGATTCGTCGGCTAAAATGAAGCGTGCTCAACATCGGCCTCGTTCTGATCATCGTATTCTCGTCGCTGATCTCGCTGACGATCGTCATCACTGTCGTGGCCAGCGTCCGGCGGCGCAGGGACGCGCTTCCGCCCGACATGCTCGACGGCGAGCTGCCGGACGGGCCGGCCGCGCGCGGATTTTACCTGGGGACCTATCACGCCGGAGGCGACAAGCCTTTTTCCGCGCAGGGTTTTTTGAATGGCGGCCCGGGCGTATTTTACACGGACGGCACGGGCGTGAATTTTCTGATCGACGGCTCGCGCCAGCCCGTGCATATCCCGTTCACGCGCCTTTCTGGAACGGAAACGCGAAAGCTGACGCGCGGCAAGCATCACGGCGAGGACGCGCTGCACGTCACCTGGACGCTTGACGGCAAGTCGTATCGTTCGGTGTTCGTGCCGGCAGACAAAAACGTCGCGGCCCTGGCCGCGCAACTGAACAAACAGGCGGACGGCCCATGAACGCACCATTCGTTTTTTCTCGTCGATGGATGGGAATTGCCCTTGCGCTCGGGGTGCTTTTGATCGTCTCGGGCTGCGCGTCCGGCGGCACGCCGGAATCCGGCGCGAACGATGCCGCCGCGCCCGAATACGCGCCTGGCGGGAGGAACGTCGTGCCCGTGCCGGAAGTCGACCCGAAAGCGGACGAGCCGCAGGCGACGCCCGACGCCTATCTTCGTCCGGGCGATCTGGGAGACGGGCGATACGTGCTGCCGAACGGGCGCATGATCAGCCCCGCGGGCGATATCGTCGGCACGGCGAGCTTCCCGATGGATGTCGCGGTGTCTCCGGACGGCCAGACGGCGATCGTTACCACGGCCAAACATTCGACGATTCACGTGGTGGATGTTGCGACGCGCACCGTGACGGATATTCGCACGCTTTCGAACGTCTATTCGGGCCTCGTCTTCGACGCGGCCGGCGAACGCTTCTGGGTGAGCGGCGGCGCGTCGCACAAGATCTTCGAATTCACGCTTGCCGGCGGCGTCATCACGCAGGAGCGTGAAATCCCGCTTCCGAACATGCCGTCGGGGCTTGCGCTGTCGCCCGACGAATCTCGGCTCTACGCGGCCTGCTACATGGGCAAGCGCGTCGCGGTGATCGACCTGGATACCGGAGCGGAAATCGACTCCCTTGCCGCGCACCTGTTTTCGGTGGACGTGAAGGTGACGCCCGACGGCGCGCGCGCCTTCGTCGCCAACCAGGGGCCGAACACGGTTTCGGCGATCGACATCGCCACCGGCGCGGAACTCGCGAACATTCCGGTCGGCGCGAATCCGACGCTCATTGCGATGTCGCCGGACGGCTCGCGCGTGTACGTACCGAACGCGGATAGCGACGACGTTTCCGTCATCGACACCGCGTCGCTGACGGAAATCGCGCGTTGGGAACTGCACCCCGGCGCGCAGACAATCGGTGCGTCGCCGGTCGCGGCGGACGTGTCGCCCGACGGCACGCGGCTTTACGTCACGAATGCCGGCTACAACTCCGTGGACGTCATCGACATGTCAAACGGCGCCGTGCTCGGACGCATCCCGACGGGCTGGTATCCGACAAACGCCTTTGTCGATGGCGCGAACGATCTTCTGTTTGTCACGAACGGCAAAGGGGAGGGCAGCGCCGGCCTTGGCCTATGGGACAACTGGCAGGGGTCGGTGTCGATTGTCGATCTGCCGAGCGCGCCCGAGCTTGCCGATTACACAACGCAGGTCGAAAACAACGTACGCTTCTCGCTTTCGCACTTCGATCTTTCCGGCGAGATTCTTTCGCCGATCCCGACCACGTGGGGCGCGCCGTCCCAAGACATCAAGAAGGTCTTTTTCATCCTGCGCGAGAACAAGACGTTCGATCAAATCCTCGGCGACCTGGAGGGCGTGGAGGCCGATCCGGACCTCGTCAACTTCGGCGAGTTCGTCACGCCGAACGCGTACAAACTCGCGCGAACGTACACCGTCCTCGACAATTGCTATTCGGAAGGCGACACGAGCGTGCTCGGGCATCTGTGGGGCACGTTTTCGATGGTCAACGATCACGCGGAAAAGGCCTATAGCGCGCCGGGTTTCTACCCGATCTCGGATTTCGACGAGGACACGCGCCCGCCGAGCGGTTCGATTTTCGCGAACCTGCTCGATAACGACGTGCCGTTCCGCAGCTACGGGCAGGTGGTCGGCATGGCCGAGGATCTGGAGCGGTTCGCGCCGTACATGGATTTCAAATACGGCTTCTGGAACATGGGCGTCGATGATCGCGTGAAGATCACCGAGATCTTCCGCGAGATCGAAGCGGGCATCTTCGAGCCGTTCACCTACATCGTGTTGCCGAACGATCACACTTACGGCAGCAAATCCGGCGCGCCGACCGCGCGCTATCTCGTGGCGGACAACGACGAGGCGCTCGGCCGCCTCGTGGAGTCTCTCTCAAACCGCGACGACTGGGGCGAAACGGCGATCTTCGTCATCGAGGACGACCCGCAGTCGGGCACCGACCACATCGACCCGCACCGCGTGCCGTGCCTGGTGATCAGCCCGTGGGCCAAACGCGATCACGTCTCGAGCGTGCTTGCGACGACGGCGAACATCTGGTCGACGATCGAGCACATCCTCGGCATTCCCGCGATGACGAAGTACGACGAATTCGCGTCGCCGCTCTACGACGCATTTACCGCCACGCCGGATCTGACGCCGTACGAAGCCATCCCGAGCAACATTCCCTTTGAGGTAAACACCCTCGGCCTGCCGTGGCAGGCGTATTGCGACGACGCCGATTTCACGACGCCCGACGCGGTAGAGAATCTGGGGCGCGTCCTGTGGGATCTGACGCGCCCGGGCGATCCGTGGCCCGAGCAATACGCGCTGCCGGAGGACGGGGAGGACGAGGCCGAGGAACACGAGGAGACGGAAACCTACCGCCGCGGCATCGCGAAAGCGCTCACCTGGGCGCGCGAGCACGGCATCGACATCCCCGGTTACACGAGCGCGCACCCGAATCCGCGGGCACGAGACGCGCGGCGGGACTGAGCGTCAATTGTCGTAATCCAGATAGTCGTCCGCGAAATCTTCCCACCGCTTGTAGAGGCGGCGCTTTTTCCGCTCGCGCAGAAGATCGCGGCGTTGGCCCCGAAGTTCGTCGAGATCGTCTTCGAGCTGCAATCGACGCATCCGCCGCCGCGACCGGAAAAAGTAAACGACGATAACGACAAGAAAGAGCATCGACGCGGCGCCCCAAACAAGGTCGCCGCCGATGAGCACGTGAACCCACGTGTAGTTCGCCTCGATAAATTCATGGAACTCGCGGTCGAGGTCGTGGACGGGGACGTGCGTCGCATACGATAGCGCCTGCTCGATTGACTGCCCCTCGCGCAGTTTTTCGACGACATCCGCGATCGCCGCGCGGCGGAACAGATAATCCACCCACGCCTGGCTTTGCAGATACGCCAGATGCGCCTCGTCCTCGTCGCGCGGAAAACCGCGCGTCAGGCGGGAGAGGGGAATCGTCTTGCCGGCGAGCACGGCGTACGTCATGCGCAGCGTCTTGCCCTCGTGCCACGGCTCCGTGACGTGCTTGGCGATGCCCTCATCGAGCCAGCGCGGCGCGTCGCGCGGGGCGAGCGCGCGGCCCATCACGATGTGCACGACCTCGTGCTTGAACGTTTCGAGCGGCTCGACATTCGAACTCTCGCGAATCGCGGCGCGCGGCGAAAGCAGGACGATCAGGTTGTCGCGCGGGAACGCCGCGCCGATCGACCACTCCGGCACGATGGAGCGCGGCTGCGTCGTCGTGTACGCCTCAAGGCTCGGCGCGATCACGACGCGCGTGCGCGCGTTGAAGTCGAAACCGATGAGATAGGTGACCTCGGCGCGAATCGTCTCCGCGTGATCGGCAAGATAGCGAGCCATGCGCTCGTCGGGATCGGTGTACTCGAATCGGAAGTGCGTCGTCTTGATGGTCTTCCATTGCGCGACGCCGGCGGCCGCCGAAGCGGTGACGCAAAACGTAAACAGGACGGCGATGACGACGGACCGGATCAAGACGAATCCTCCAGCAGGCGCTTTTGCGCCGTCTCCATCGTAACCCCGGCGACGCGCAACGTCTTGCGCCGGTCATTCGCGCCCGCCTCGATCGTGATGGACGAGGCCGCGACGCCAAGCCGCCGGGCCAGAAACTTCACAAGGTGCGCGTTCGCCTTGCCGTCGACCGGCGGGCTCGTGACGGAAATCTTCAGTCGATCGTCATGGATTCCGGCGATCGCGTTGCGCGATGCGCGCGGGGTCAGGCGGACGTCGATGAGAAGATCGTTTCGGTCGGTGCGGAAGGGGGGCAAACGGGAAAGGAGCTTTGGGGCGGTCAGGCCTTTTTCGGGAAGACCTTCAGCTTGGCCGCCTCGCCGTCCTTTTCCTTCATGCGCGCGCTCGTCGCCTCGAGCAGGTTGTCGTGCGCGCGGATGAGGGCATGGAGCTCCGTTTCGAATTGAACGCGCTGGCGCTTGAGTTCGGCGATGTCGTACTGCACGCGCTCGACCTCGTGGCGCGCGTTGTCGACGATGCGCTCGGCATCCAGACGCGCCTCCGCGACGACGATCTCCGCCTCCTTTTTCGCGTTCGCCTTCATGTCCTCGACCATCTTCTGCGCCGAGATGATCGCGTCCTTCAGAACCCGCTCATTGGCGTGCATTTCGGAAAGTTGCGCCTCGAGTTTCCGGATCTGATCCTTCTGTCCCTCGATGATGCGAAGCGTCTCCTCGTAGTCCTGCCGGACGAGATCGAGATAGCTGTCGACCTCCGCGGCTTCGTAACGCTCGCCTTTTTTCTTGAAGGAATGTTGCTGGATATCAAGCGGTGTCAGGCGCATGGGCGGCTCCGGTCGTTTAGCCTATGTGGTATTGCCAAGGGCGATATGTACCACATCCGGTGCGTTCGCCTCAACGAAGGGCCGCGGGCTTTTCCGGCATCGAGGGCGAAGCCTTTTCGGCCAGCAGCGGACGCACCTGTTCGGCCGCGCCGAGCAGCCGCTGAATCGCGGCGATCAGCTCGTTTTGCGTCAGGCCGCCTTCGGTCGCGAAATCGTGCGACAGGCGCACCTCGCCCGTGTCGTCCACCCATTCGAGCTTCACGAGCGCGAGCTTGTAGTTGAGCGCGAGAAGGCGCCTCGCCTTATCGCAAAACGCGGCATCGCCGGCCTCGACGCGCGCCAGATCGACGATCGCCACGTAGACGTATTTGCGCCCGGCGTCGACACGAAGGAAAAACGCGGCCGGTTCGCCGTCGGGAAAGCCGGTCTTGAACTGCACGGCGTCGTCGCCGGCATCCTGGACCTCGATTTTGGCGGCGGCCAGGTGCTCCTTCACGGTCGCGAGCGTGACGTCCGCGGCGTGGGCGGGCAGCGCAGCGACCGCGAGAAGCGACAATACGAAAGTGAGGCGACGCATCACGGTTCGACGGGTTCCACGCGCATCAGGTTCGGTGCCAGCGGCTGGATCCCCCTGGCGCGCGCAACTTCCATCCACCTTTGCATCATCGCGCGATATTCGTCCGCCTCGTCGGCGTCCTCGGCAATCTCTTCCTCGAGGATGTTCCGGTCAACGGACAGATGCCAGGGGAATTCCTCGCCGGGGCGCATGATCTTCCAATGGATCTCGCCCATGTTCGGCACCTGGTCGGGGATATCCCAGACCTGCTTGCGCGACCAATCGGCCAGGGGCCCGTTGGCGGGGTTGTATTCCAGCGGGATGGTGCGCGGCCGGGCGTCAAACGGCGTGAAGTCCGGCGTCATGGTGAACGCGTCATACATCGGCGCGTTGTCGCGGTCGTATCCCGTCACGGAGGGAATGCCGAGGATCAACTCCATCGTCAGGAACATGCTGTTCATCGAATAGAGCGTGCTACTGACGAAATCGCGCTTGGCCCATGGGCTGATGACAAGGCCAATCGTGCGGTGCGCGTCGACGTGGTCGGCGCCGGACTGCGGATCGTCCTGCGTCACGAAGATGGCCGTCTCGTTCCAGTACGGCGAATGGCTGACGTAATCCACGAGTCGCCCGAGCGCGCGGTCGTTGTCCGCGACAAGAAACCCGGGCGTCGGCTTGCCCTCGTCCGAGCCGTACGTGTGGTCGTTCGGGATGAGAATGAAGATGAACGGCGGCCAGATGCCCGCCTCCATCTCGCGGATGACCTCTTCGATCTTCGTCTCGTCGGAAACGAGCATGTTGTAAAAGCCGTAGTGCAGGTTGACGTACGGGTAGATCTTGTCCATGTCGCCGAGCGTGCCGACGATTTCGCCGTAGACGCGGAACGGGATGCCGTTGTCGAGCAGGTGCTCGAAAATCGTTCCTTTCGCCGGGCGCGAGGTGTGCTCGATGTTCGGGATGCCGAACCGGCCCTCGGCGAAATCCACCTTTTCGATGTAATCGGGGCAGATCGTCGAGGTCGCCCACATGTGGCCACGATAGGAGTTCTGCGCCTCGGAGTAGAAATTGTCGAAGTTTGAAAACTCGGCCGCGAGCGCGTGCGCATTCGGCGTGAACTCGCCGCAATAGATGCAAAGCCCCGGATCGGCGTTGGTGTGCGAAAGATCGCCGAAGACCTGGTCGTAGGTCTTGTTTTCCTTCATGACGAAGATGACGCGCTTGATCTGGTCGCTGGCCACGCCGCGCTGGCGCGGAATGGGCGATTCGAAAGCGAGGTTCGTGTAGAAATTTTTCGTGCGTTCGTTGTTGTCGATGACGTCCTGCGTCAATTCGTCCCAATCCTCCGGATCGGGCCGGTCGAACACGCTGAATGTGCCCGGCTGGTTTTTGGCTTCGCCGCCGGGGCCCGAGCCTTCGCCCTTGCCGTTGGCGACGATGACGAGATTCTCCTGGTCCGACACGGCGATTGCGGAGGGGTACCAACCCGTCGGCCAGAGCGCGAGGAACTCGTCGGTCAGCGTGTCGATGACGGCGATGGCGTTGTAGCCCGAGCACACGACGTACAGATTCGTGCCGTCGAGCATCATGGAGGTCGGCATGTATTGATAGTAGTCGTCGCCGTTCAGCGAGATTTCCTTGGTTACCAGGTTCGCGTTGGTGTCGATGACGCTGACGATGTCTTCGTCGGACGACGCGACGTAGAGCTTGCCCGCGCGGTACACGACGCCCTGCGGCGCCTTGGCGACCGCGATCTCGTCGATGACCTGGTTGTTCGTCGTGTTGACGACGGTGATCGAATCCGAACCCCAGTTGCTCACGTACGCGCGCGTGCCCGAATCGTTGAGGGCCACCGCGTACGGATACACGCCCGTCGGCCAGACGCGCGTCGTCGCGCCGTCGGAAAGGCGCATCGCCGCGACCTTATTCCCAAGCGACAGCGCGACGTACAAGGTCGACTCGTCCGGCGAGAGCGCGATGCCGATGGGATAGCCGTAAAGTTGCAGCACGCGATTTTGCGTCAACACGCCGTTCGTGACGTCAAATTCCCACACCGAGTTGTCGCCGCCGCCGGAAACCCAAAGTTTGTCGCCCGCCGCGTTCATGGCCAGGCCCTGAAACACGCCGCGAAGGGTGACGTTCTGCGTGAAGGTCATGGTGGACGTGCGGAAAACCGAGACGCGCCGGTCGGCGATCGACGTCATGAAGACGTATTCGCCGTCGGGCGACGTCACGGCCGAGGTCATGACGCGGGGCGCGGTCACCTGGTTGCCGAGCGGCGAGATGAATCGGCCGTTTGGAATGATGATGCGGCCGTCGATTTCGGCGCCGACCGGAAGATCGGCATCCGCGTGCGGCGTCGATTTGCCGGGAGCGCGCTCGGGAGCCTCGGCGTCCCGTTCGCCGCCGGCGCCGGTTTCGTCCGCAAGATCGCCGCTTTCGCCGTTACAGCCGGTCAGGGCAATAAGCGCCGAAAAAAGAAGGACGGCAAGTTTCATCCGCGACATGAACGACCCCCTAACGCGTTTGCGTCTCAGCCTATCAGCGGCGCGCGGCCCGAACAAGGTCGAAAGCGTCACCACGTCGCGCGCCGCGATGCGGCGGCGGCATCGTCAATCAGCCCGAGTTGCCAGGCCATGACAACCGGGTATCGCTCGGCGAACGCAGCCGTGGCCCGACGCACCGATTCGATATCGACGGCAAGGTCGTTTGCGCCGGCGTTCGCAAGCGATGGGCCGATAACCGAATGCGATCGCGCGGCCGAAAATTCGTTGCGCTCTTCGGTGATCATGAGGCCGTCGCGCAGCGATACGATGCGGTGATAGGCAACGACCCGCGCGCCGCCGGCGGCATCGGAGCGCCGTTCGATATCGGTCAGTTCGACAAGCACCAGGTAAGCGACATCCAGGCGCTCGTGCGCGCGGCGCGCGTCGAGGCGGCGAAAAACGTTTCGCCCGGCGTTTTGAAACGGCGCGTGGCTGCGGAAAAGGATCGGCTCAAAATCGGATCGCGGTCGCAGGTCGGCGGCGGGTCGATAGGACGCGCGTTCAAAGCGGCCGGGCGCCGGCCAGGAGCGAACCGGTTCAACCGCGCGCCCGTCATCCGGGTCCGGACCGCCGGGGAGGGCGCTCAGGTAGGGTGCCGCGCCGGATGCCGCGACGAGCGGCCAGTCCGGGTGATCGGCAAGAAGGCTTGAACGCATTCGCTCGGCCAGCGGCGCTTCCCATGCGGAAAGATCGACGGGAACATCCAGGCTTTCGATGGAAATCTCAGCGCCGGTATCGAACGCGCGGCTCACGACGATGCGATCGGGAAGCGACAGGAGAAGCGCGCTTTTCGCGGACTGATCGAGCGCGACGAGATGCCGCTGCCACGTCGCGTCGGTGGGAGCGCACGCCGCCGCCGACACGGCGATCCAAAACAGCGCGCAAAGGTAAAATCGGCGGAAAGTCATTGCCCGGGATGATGAAAGGCGGGCGCGCGCGGGTCAACGGCGCGTCCCGCCAACCGACCGGGCCGGCGCGCGCGAGGACGTCGCGTAAGCGCCCCTCAAAAAGAAAGCGTGTCCTGCGGAAATCGGCATCCGCGCGCTTGACACGATAGGGGGGCATGTATTTAATGCAGCGTCCTTTTTTCGATTTTTCGTCGCGACGGATTTCCAGGATAAAAATGGCGGGAGCCCCCCGGCGCGCGAGTCGTCGGAGGGACCCCGGCGATCCGGCTTGTGGGTTGGAAACCGGCGGCGAAGGATCATCGGGAACGCATCGATCGCCCCGCGGCGGTGGTGCGTTCCTCGGGGTAGCGAGCGGACGGGTTCGGGGATCGGAACTTTTTGACGCCATCTCCTGTCTTAAGGAAACGAGGTCGTATGCTCACGCGACGAGGTCGCGGCGCGGTGTTCGCGCTGGCAATGATTCTGGCGACGGCGCGCGCCGCGGGAGCAGAGGGTTTGCTGGACAAAAACCTGCACCTTTTCCAGCCGACGGTGGACGGAAGCGGTTTGATCACGACGTACGGATCGGAACCGCTCGGTCACTTCCGCATGTTCTATGGGCTTTATGGCGATGTCGCGGCGGACATTCTCGATTACGAGGCGCCGCCGGACAGCGAGGAAGCCACGCTGATCGAGAATCAGGCGGGCGTGAACCTCGTGTGGGCCATCGGTTTGTCGAAATACGTCAATGTCGGCCTGGCCTTTCCATTCACGCCATTTCGGACGTTTGACGAGGAATACGACACCGAAGTCTATCCCCATCCGCTTATCGACGAATTCGAGGAAGACGATCCGGATCGCCCCGAGGGCGTGAAGATCGGCGAGGACACCGATTCGTTCGCGTTCGAGGACATTCGCCTGGACCTCAAATTCATCCTGATCGACCGCCTGGAGCGCTGCCTCGGCGTTGGCCTCGTGACGACGTTCGGCTACCCGGTGCTGAACAACCCCCGTGACGATCAATACACCTCCGACGGCGGCCTGACGGTCGCACCGCGCCTGGTGGCGGACCTTGGCCGCGAGTGGTGGACGGTGGTTTTCAACGGCGGATACAAATATTTCGCCGAAAAGGATCGGGCGCGCCTGCCGGGCCTGTCCGAGGAAGTCGCCCATCCCAACAGCGGCGATTTCCGCACCGACGACGAACTGATGGGCGGCCTTGGCGTCAAGTTCCGGTTTGCCTGGGGCCAGGAATTGATGCTCGACTCCGCCGTACGCACGTTCGCGAGCGATCCGTTCGGCGATTCCCGGGAGGATTACGCCGAGGTGATGGGAGCGTATCGCAAGTTTTTCCGGGGCTTCAATTTTACCGCGCTGACGATCGGCGGCGGGGTCGGACTGACCGATGGCATCGGCACTCCGGCCGGCCGTTTGTTCATCGGAATCACGCGGGAAGAAAATCGGCTGCACATCATGTCCCTTGACAGGGCATACTGACGTGGGGAGATCGAACCGAATGTTGCGCTCGACGGCTCGAAAGGCCCTTCCGATTCTGTTGTTGCTCGCGCTTTTCGCCATGGGTTGCGCGAGCAAGGCGGCGTCCGGTCCCGAGGAGAGCAATTTCGCTCAGGACGAACTGATGCGGCAGCCGCTCAAGGATCCGCCGTCTTACGGCCTGTTCCACGATTCGATGGAATTCTACGAGCAGAAGCTCGGCATCAAATTCTACAAGAACGACAAGGGCCGCTATCTGCCCTATTCGACCTCGACGTGGAAGTCGTTCTCGATCGCCGACCAGTACAACTCGTGCCTTTACGACTTCTCGATGAAGGGGCTCATCGGCTATCGCTCGCTCGAAGGCCGCTTCCGCTACGTCATCGAGATGGATTTCGCCGAAGGTCCGTGCGGCGTTCAATACCCGAACGTCGACGTCACCGCGATGGACAAGGTGACCCTGATGGAAGGCTCGGTCATCACGCCGGCCTTGAAGGATCAGCTCGGGCGCGGCCTGAATTTCTGCAGCGCCGAAAAATTCCTGCAGCAAGTCCTTCAGGTGCCGTGGAAGATCCGCGTGCGCGGCGAGGGACTCGAGCAGGCGATCGCGCGCTACGCCGAGGAAATCAAGAACCCGATGGACATCACCTACGGCGACATCGTGTTCTTCACGCGCTACTACGGCGAACGCAACGTGGCGATTTACGTCGATTACGGCGTCATCGTGTATAATTCGTGCTTCAAGGCGAAGGCCCGCCGCATGACGCCCGACATCAATTATCGCGTTTACCGGCTGTACACGGGCTTTTCGCTCGCGGAATACAAGGTCCATCAGGACGTTTTCATGCAGGACATCGTGGGGCGACCGGAGTACTGAGATCTGATGCTTGAACATCCCCACAAAGACCCGGCCGCGGACCTTGAGCCCGCCCGGTCCGAAATCGAACTCGAGGTCCAGGGCGCCAGGCTGCACGCCGCCGAGATCTCGAGCATGTCGTGGTCGTTCGATCTGTCGATCGAGGCCTTCCTTCACGATCCGCGCAACTTCACGCGGTTCGATCCGGCCTCGCTGCACCTCGAGCACGCGCCGAGCCGCGACGACTTCTCCACCTGGAAAGAGGTCGTCTGGGCGGGCACCAAGGATTTCCTCTCCAAGTGGGAAAACCGCGCGCTTGTCGGACTCATTCTTCTGTTCGTGCTCCTTCTGTTCATGATCAATCCGGACGTCGTGCGCACGATGCGCGAGATCGAGATGCTCCCGCCCATCCTGGATACGCCGACGCC
>JAIOHV010000112.1 GCA_019912885.1 bacterium | reverse complement strand
CGTCGTCGCCCTGATCGCCGTCCTTTCGCTTTTCATGTGTACGCGCGCGTCCGCGGTTTTCTGGGAATACGTTCCACTCTTGCCGTTCGTGCAGTTTCCCTATCGCTTCCTGATGCTGGCGACCGTCGCATGCGCGGCCCTCGCCGGCGCGCCCTCGGCGCTCGCGCGCGAAAAGCTGGGCGTCGCCGGGGCGGCCGGCGCGGCCATCGTCGTCGTGAGCGCCGCGTTTCTTCTGCACGGGGCGAAGGTGCAGGCGCGTTATATCTTTCACGACCGCGCCGATCCCGGGCGCATCGTGAAAGTGGACAAGGCCGCCGCGTCGCTGCTTCGTCTCGCGCCGCACGTCGTCGGCGCCGATGAACTTCTGACCCGCGAAACGCTGCGCGAGGCCCGCGAAACCCGGGCGACCGCCCGCGACGATTACCTGCCGATCGGGGTGAGCCGCAAGCCCGATCGCTACGAACCGAACCTCGTGGAGGTCATCGACGGCCAGGCCGAGGCCAATCCATTCGCCGTTCGCGGAACGCACTTCGAAATCGACATCCGCGCCGACACGCCCGCCCGCGTTCTCGTCCACAAATTCTATTTCCCCGGCTGGACCGCCCGCGACGACGGGCGCGTGCTGACTTCGCTTGGCCCGCACGACCCGACCGGCGAGATCGTATTTTCCGTCCCCGCCGGACGGCACCGCGTCACGGTATCGTTTGAGGACACACGCACGCGCCTTTGGGCAAAACTGGCGAGCCTCGCGGCGGCGTCCGCCGCCGTCTTGTGGATCGGCCTGACGCAGTTTAGCGCCCGGCGCCGGGGCCGCCGCTCGTACGACCGAGCCGGCGCGGATTGACGCGCGCGCACGGGCGACGTATCACGATCGGCCCCGGCATGCGGCCCGTCCGCGCTCGCCCTGGGAGACTCGACCATTGCCGATTCGTCTCGTTGTCATACTCCTTTGCGTCGCGCTTGCCGTTTCCGCGGGAGCGTGCGGCTTGAAGGGCGCGCCTCGGCCAAAGGCGGTCGTCGGCGCTACGGACAAGGGCGATTCGACACCGGCGCCGCAAGGTGGCGCGGGCGCCCCTGGCGACGCCGGGCCGGAATCGAAAGCGGGTGAAACACCCGCGTCGGTGGGCGCGCCGCCCGTGGCCCCGGCGGGAGGCGCGGTGCTCGGTCTTGGCGACGACGACGGGCTCGACGCCGGCACGCAGTTGAACGAGGAAGCCGAGCGGCTGCTCGATATCTACGGCGCGCGGCGCGAGACGGACATCACGCGGCCGACCGCGCGCGACGCGGTCGGTTTTCCCGCGCCGCCGCGGGAGGGCGGGCCGCCGAAGGTGTGGATCGAGCGCGGGGGCAAGTGGGACGGCGTGGAATTCGCACCGCCGCCCGCCGACGGGCCGCCAACGCAAGCGGACGCGCCGGGCGAACCGAACGACGACAACGCGGCCGACGCGCCGCCGGAGGATGACGGCGAATGACGGGAGATTTCGTATATCGCGGTGGAGAACTTTTCGCGGAGAACGTGCCGGTCGCGAAGATCGCGCGGAGCGTCGGCACGCCGTTTTACGCCTACTCGCGCGCAAGCCTCGAGGGCGCGTATCGCGCCTGGGAGGCGGGTTTTTCCGGGACGCCGCACATCATCGCCTACTCCGTGAAGGCCAACAGTTCGCTCGGCGTCGTCGCCGCGCTCGCGCGGCTTGGCGCGGGGGCGGACGTCGTGTCCGGCGGCGAATTGTATCGCGCGCGGCGCGCGGGGATTCCGGCGAACCGCATCGTGTTTTCGGGCGTCGGCAAGACGGAAGACGAGATGCGCGACGCGCTCGCCGAAGGCATCCTCATGTTCAACGTCGAGTCGATGGAAGAGCTGGCGGCGTTATCGCGCGTCGCGAAGTCGCTTGGCGTCACGGCGCCGGTCGCGCTGCGCGTCAACCCGGACGTCGATCCCAAGACGCACAAATACATATCGACGGGCCTGAAGACGAGCAAATTCGGCATCGACATCAACCTCGCGCGCGAGGGCTACGACGAAATCGCGCGGCTGCCGAACCTCGCGGCCGCGGGCATCGCCTGTCACATCGGAAGCCAGCTCACCGACCTTTCGCCCGTGGACGAGGCGCTCGGGCGCGTCACCGCGGCGGTAAAGGATTTGCGCGGGCGCGGACATACGCTTCGATATCTGGATGTCGGCGGCGGGCTTGGCATCACCTATCGCGCGGAGGAGCCGCCCCCGCCGGGCGAACACGCGCGCCTCGTGCGCGATCGCGCCGCCGCGCTCGGCATGACGCTCATCGTCGAGCCGGGCCGGTCGATCGCCGGCAACGCCGGCATCCTCGTGACGAGCGTGCTCTATCGCAAGGAGCAGCACGGCAAGCGATTTGTCGTCGTTGACGCGGGCATGAACGATCTCATCCGCCCGTCGCTCTACGACAGTTGGCACGAGCTTTGGCCCGTGCGCGAAACGCCCGGCGAAATGACGCCCGCGGATGTCGTCGGCCCGATCTGCGAGACGGGAGATTTTCTGGCGAAGGATCGGCCCATGCCGCCGATGGAGCCGGCCGGGCTGATCGCGGTCATGAGCGCGGGCGCCTATGGCTTTGTGATGTCCGGCAACTACAACACCCGCCCGCGCCCCGCGGAGGTACTCGTTGACGGCGACCGCTTCCACGTCATCCGCCGCCGCGAACGCCTCGAGGATCTCGTCGCCGGAGAAACGATCCCCGATTGAACGAATTGCGAATGGGGAATTGGGAATTGGGAATTGGGAATTGCGAATTGCGAATCGCGAACGAACGCGCCGTGGCGAGGCTTGTCATCCTGAGCGCAGCGAAGGATCTCCGTGCGTGCAAGAAAAGGGCGAGACCCTTCGCTTCGCTCAGGGTGACAATTCCGCTGCACTCAGGGTGACAATTCCGTTGCGCTGTCCTTCACCTCGCCGGACGTTTTGCGGCGCCATTCCCAATTCCCAATTCGCCATTCGCAATTCCCCGTTGACACCCCTTTTTGCGTGCTTACGTTTTGCCCGGAAACGAAAGCCTCCCGCGCGGGAGGCGAAAAAATAAGCAACACGCAAAGGGAGGAAAGTCATGTCCATTTGGTACCCGCAACACGTGCTCTATCAGCTCGATCGCCTGATCGATCAGGTCGCCGGCGGCGAGCCCGGCAACGGCCGCTCCGTGACGTTCGCGCCGCACGTGGACATCAAGGAAACGCAAAACGGCTACGATCTTTTCGTCGAGCTTCCGGGCCTTTCCGCGGGTGATGTCGACATCGCGGTGGACCGAGGCGTGCTGACGATTTCCGGCGAACGCAAGGCGCCCGAGGCCGGCGAGAATGAGGCCTGGCGCTTGCGCGAAACGAATTCCGGTGTCTTTTCGCGCCGCTTCACGCTGGGCGACGCCGTGGATGCGGAGAACATCGCGGCCGAGATGGACGCGGGCGTCCTGCGCGTTTCGATCGCGAAAAAGCCCAAGGCCGTTCCGCGCAAGATCGAGGTGAAAGTCAACTAGTCCGGCGCCCGTGTCATCCTGAGCGCCCCTGTCATCCTGAGCGCCCCTGTCATCCTGAGCGCCCTTGTCATCCTGAGCGCCCTTGTCATCCTGAGCGCCCTTGTCATCCTGAGCGCCCTTGTCATCCTGAGCGAAGCGAAGGATCTCGCCGGTCAATCGCCGAGACCCTTCGCTTCGCTCAGGGTGACAAATGCTCAGGGTGACAAACGCTCGACATCGCGCGCGGCTCAACATCCGCCAATTGTGGCGACAATCGCGATACCTACTACGCATGGGAATGCTTGTGATCAGAGCATAATGCGTGCCGCCGACGAAGCTTCGCGCTTGACCGAAATCAAGCGGCAAACGTTGACGCCCTTTATGGAGTGATTACACTGGTGATAGGCGGTGAAAGTAGCGCCTGGAGCGTGGGTCGCTTCAGGAGGGTCGCCCCTTTGGCCGCCGTATTCGGCTTTTGCCGGCGCCCCAAAAGTTAGGGCGATAAACAAAAGAAACTATCCAAGTATATCAAAGGAGGTCGAGCCATGTTGATTCGCTGGAATCCCGAAACGCCGACAAGCATGATGAACCGCATGTGGGACGATTTTTTCGGCCGGCACTGGGAGACGGAAGGCAAGCTCGCGTTTTCGCCATCCGTCGACGTGAAGGAAACGAAGGATGCGCTCATCGTCAAGGCCGAGCTTCCGGGTCTCACGAAAGAAGACGTCCACATCAGCATCGAGAACGGCATGCTGACGATCAGCGGCGACCGCAAGTTCGAGAAGGTGACGGAGAAGGACACCTATCACCTTCAGGAGTTGCGTTATGGCAGCTTCCTGCGCCGCTTCACTCTCGGCGACGAGGTTGACGACAGCAAGATCGACGCGCACATGGAAAACGGCGTCCTCACCGTCACCCTCGGCAAGAAGGAATCGGCCAAGCCGCGCAAGATCGACGTCAAGGTGAAGTAAACGGCCAAAACGACCGTGCGGCCACGCGCCGCGCGGCATCCCTCGCGGCCGACGGCCGTGATTCATTGATCGGGGGCGAGCGAGACCGTCCCCGCTTTTCGCCGACGAACGCCCGCCATTTCCGGCGGGCGTTTTCTTGTCCAGCGCGCGTGATACGATGCGCGCCGGATTCGTTGTTTGCGGCCGTCGTCGATGCGCGGCGCGCCGTTTGGAGTTGACCGTGCGCGTCGGCGTCAGCACGCACATCTTCGCTCTGTGGCCGCTTGCCAAGCGGCACTTCGAGATCATTCGCGAGTCGGGTTTCGACGCCGTCGAGCTCTGGGCGATGGCGCCGCATATCGAGGTCGAATCGCCCGGCGCCGTCGTCTGGCACGGTCGAAACGCGCGCGCCGCGGGGCTTGATATTCTCTCGGTGCATCTGCCGTTCTACGAGCGTTACGGCGTGCCCGATTTCCGCTACCTCAACCTCGGCGATCCCGACCGCGAAGCCGCGCATCTGGCCTGGCGGCTTTGCGCGCGCGTCATCGCGCAGATGCCGTCCATCGGCGCGAGACTCGCCGTTCTGCACGGACCCGGAAATCGCGCGGGCACCGACGAGGAGCTTTGCGAACTGTACGCCGAGGATCTCGCAAAGACGCTCACCGACGCGCGCGAACGCGGCGTGACGCTCTGCCTGGAAAACGTCATGACGCGCCTGTCGAGCGGCGAGCACATCGCGCGGTTTGTCGACGAGGCCGGCGAAAACGTCGCCGCGTGCCTGGATGTCGGCCACGCGAACGTGGTGGAGGACGCGGTCGCCGCGGCCTCGCTCCTGGGGCCGCGCGTCGCGACGCTGCACATCCACGACAACCACGGCACGGGTGACGATCATCTCCTCCCCGGCGAAGGCACGATCGATTGGCCGGCGCTCCGCGATGCGATCACGCGCGCGGGCGATCCGAACATCATCCTCGAAATCGCCTGGCCGACCGCGGGCGACATCGACGAAGCCGCCTTCGCCGCGCGCCTTGACGCCGGGCGCGAGGCGATCCGGCGCCATCTTGGCGTCTGAACGTGCGATGAACGAGACGTTTCTCGCCGCCACCATCGAACGCGCGCTCGGCGGCGCGCCCGCGAATCTATCCGTCACGCGCCTTGCGGGCGACGGCTCCGATCGCCGCTATTGGCGCGCGCGGTTTGACGCGAACGGGCTGGCGCGATCGCTCGTCGTCATGGACCTTGTCGGCGTGAAGAATGTTGTCGCGAGCGAGGAGGTGACGCTCTATCACCCCGAGGGCGGCGAGCTGCCGTTTTTGAACATTCACCGCACACTCACGCGTGCCGGCGTCCCGGTGCCGCGTATCGTCGCCGACGCAAGCGCCGCCGGGCTCGTGCTTCTCGAGGACATCGGCGACGAGCTGCTGCTTTCCGCCGCGCAAGACGAATCGCGGCGCGAGAATCTCTACGCACGCGCGATCGACATCCTCGCCGCGATGCACGCGCGTGCGACGCCGGACGCCGATCCGGATTCGATGGCGTTTCGGCAGGCGTTCGAATACCCGCTGCTGATGTGGGAGCTGCGCCACTTCACGGAATACGGCATCGAACGGCGTCCCGGCCACGCGCGCACGCTATCCGACGCCGGCCGCGCGGCGATCGACGCGGCGTACGACGGCATCGCGCGGCATCTCGCGTCGCTTGCGCGCGTCTTTACGCATCGCGATTACCACGCGCGCAATCTGCTCGTGCGCGGCGACGATCTTGTCGTGATCGACTTTCAGGACGCGCTGCTCGGCCCGCGCGTGTATGACCTCGCGAGCCTTTTGCGCGACAGCTACATCGACCTGGGCGACGATCTCATCGACCGCCTCATCGCGCGCTATGGCGATCGCGCGGAAGAGCTTGGCGCGCCGGCGTTCGACCGCGTCGCGTTTCGCCGCGACTTCGATATCCAGTCCGTGCAACGCAATCTCAAGGCCGCGGGGCGATTTGTGTTTTTTGACCGCGTGAAGGGCAATCCGAAATTCCTCGCCGACATCCCGCGCACGCTCGCATACGTCAAACGCAATCTCGCGCGCCACGCCGAACTCGCGCCGCTTGCCGCCGCGCTCGCGCCGCACGTGCCGGAGTTATCGTGACGCAACGCATTTCGGATTTCGGATATCGGATTTCGGATTTGCATCGCCGCGCAATTCGCGCGTCATGGCGGCGACTCTCATTCCTCTTTCCACATTCCTCTTTTCTCGCCTGATGCGCGGTCTCGTCCTTGCCGCCGGATTCGGCACGCGCCTTCGCCCGATTACCGAGCGCACCCCCAAGCCGCTTGTACCGGTCGTCGCGCGGCCGCTCGTGGAGCACGCGCTGCGTCTGTTGTATTCCGCGGGCGTGCTCGACGTGACCGTGAACGCGCATCACCTGGGCGATCAGATCGAGGCATACCTGCGCTACGGCTCGTGCTTCTGGCAGCGCGTGCGCGTGTCCATCGAAAGCGAAATCCTCGGCACCGGCGGCGCCATCGCGGCAAACGGCGCGTGGCTATCCGCACGCGGCGAACCGTTCGTCGTCACGAATGGCGACACGATGTCGCGCTTCGATCTTGCGCGCGTCGTCGAAAATCACCGCGCGTCCGGCGCGGTCGCGACGATGGTGCTGTCGCGCACGGCGGATATCGCGCGATACGGGCGCGTCGACGTGACGCCCGATGGCGCGGTGATCGACATCGCGGGGCTCGTGAATCCCGGGAGCGCAGGCGTCACGCCTGGTTCGAAAGAAGCGAGCTTGCACGAGCGAAACCGCCCGCTCCCTCACGGTCGCGGCTCTGACATCGGTCGCGGCTCCGACATCGCTCGCGGCACGGACATCGCGGACGGCGGCGTTTACATTGGCACGCTCGTCGCGTCGCCCGCGCTGCTCGGCGCGATGCCGCGCGAGGGGTCGTTTTGCGTCGTGCGCAAGGGGCTCGTGCCGCTCATTGAGACGCAGCCGGGTTCCGTGCGCGCGGTGTTCGTGGACGGGCCGTTTCTCGATCTCGGCACGCCGGCCGATCTGCTCGATGCGCAACTCGCGATCCTGCGCGCGCGCGGCGGCGATTTCCCCCACGCGATGATCGGCCTTGTCGAACGCGAGCCGGGCGTGTGGGTCTCGCCCTCGGCGTCGATCGACGCAACCGCGCGCCTTGTCCCGCCCGTCGCGATTTGCCCGAACGCGTGCGTCGACGCGAACGCGACCGTCGGCCCGGACGCGATCGTCGGCCGCGGGGCGGTTGTTTCGAAAGGCGCGACGCTGATTCGAGCCGTCATGTTGCCCGGCACGCACGTTCCGGCGGGCTCGCGCCGCGAGGACGAAATCGTCTGCTGACCGCGGCAGCCGCCTGTATTTCGGCGAAACGCCGCCGTAGAATCGTCACTCCCAAATTCGGAGGTCGTTCCGTGCGTCAATTTCTTTTTCTGGCGTACATTCTGGTGTGCGTCTTTGCGCCAGGGTTCGGATGCGGTTGTGGCGACAACGACGACGATGCGGATTCCCATGACGACGATCTTGATGACGACACCGGCGACGACGATCTCGATGATGACGACGCCGACGACGATTCCGCGGACGATGACGCGCTGGATGACGACAGCGCCGACGACGACAGCGCCGACGACGACACAGGCGACGATGACAGCGCCGACGACGACACCGGCGACGATGACAGCACCGACGATGACGCAGGAGACGATGACAGCGTCGATGAC
>JAIOHV010000111.1 GCA_019912885.1 bacterium | reverse complement strand
CGCCCGAGCCGTGGGCGCCGTTTTTCGACGCGCTCATCGTCGGCGACGGCGAGGAGGTGATCGTCGAGATCATCGTCGCGCTCGCCGCCGTTCGAGGCCGCCCGCGCGCCGAGCGCCTGGCCGCGCTGGCGCGCGTGACCGGCGTGTACGTTCCGGGCGATTTCGCGCCGCGCTACGAGTCCGGCCGATTTGCCGGGTTCGACATTCGCCCCGGCGCGCGACGGGCCGAGCGCCGCATCGTACCGGATATCGACCGCGTGCCGCATCCGACCTGCCCCGTCGTGCCGAACGCGCGCGCGGTGCATGACCGCCTGGCCGTCGAGGTCATGCGAGGCTGCACGCGCGGCTGCCGCTTCTGCCAGCCGGGCTTTCTCACGCGGCCACTGCGCGAACGCAGCGTCGACAACCTCATGGGGATCATCGAGGAGGGCCTCGCAACGACGGGCTACGACGAGCTGACGCTGCTGTCGCTCTCAAGCGGCGACTACAGCGGCCTGCCGTCCCTGCTTTCGCGAATCGAGGAGCGTGACGACGGCGGCCGGCCGCTTTCCGTATCGCTGCCGTCGCTGCGCGCGGAGTCCATCACCGACGACATGATGACGCAGATCGCCAAGGTGCGCCGCGCGGGGTTCACGATCGCGCCGGAGGCCGGCAGCGAGCGCCTGCGCCGCGTGCTGAACAAACCGATCCGCGACGAGCAGATCTTCCGCGCCTGCCGCACCGCGGTCGCCAACGGCTGGACCCTCGTGAAGCTCTATTTCATGGTCGGCCTTCCGACCGAAACCGACGACGACCTGCGCGCGATCGGACGGCTGTGCCGCGACGTGCTCGCCGTCATGGACGAGGGCGGCAAACGCGCGCAGGTGAACGTCAACCTCGGCGTGTTCGTGCCCAAACCGTTCACGCCGTTCGCCTGGGAGGCGCAGATCGAACCCGCGGAGGCGCGCCGCCGCGCCGCCGTGGTGCGCGACAGCCTCGAAAGCCGGCGCATCAGGCTGAAGCCGCACGATCCGGAGATTTCGCTCGTCGAGGGCCTGCTGTGCCGGGGCGATCGCCGCGTGGCCGATGTGATCGAGCGCGTCGTCGATGACGGCGGCGGTTTCGACGGCTGGACGGAAGGATTTTCGTTTGACCGATGGATGCGCGCGTTCGATGCGTGCGGCCTGGATTGGCGCCTGTTCTCTCGCGAGCTCGGCGAGGACGAGGCGCTGCCGTGGGACGGCGTGGACGCGCTCATCGAAAAGGAATTTCTTTTACACGAGCGCGCCGAGGCCATGAAAGAAGCGTTCACCGACGATTGCCGCGTCGGCGCGTGCACCGAGTGCGGATCGTGCGATCACACGGAGGTGCAAAATCGCCTGGCCGCGGAGGTCTCGCCCGTCGCGTTTCTCGGATTCGCGCCAAAACCCGTCGAGCCGAAAACGAGCGTCAACGGCGGACCCGCTCCTGCGACGTTGCCGCCCGCCGACCTGTTTCGTTACCGCGTGCGTTTCGAGAAGTCGGGCGAGATGCGTCACCTGGGGCACCTGGAACTTGCGCCCATCGTGCACCGCGCCGTCCACCGCGCGCGGCTGCCCATCGCCTACACGCAGGGCTTCCACAAGCAGCCGCGCGTCGCGTTCGGCCCGCCGCTGTCGGCCGGCATTGAAAGCCGCGACGAGCCTTTCGATCTGCTTTTGACCGAGCCGCTCGACACGAACGACCTGGGCGCGCGCCTCGCGAGCGAGATGCCCGAGCGGCTTGCGGTCCATGACGTCGAATCGCGCGCCGCGCGCGAGCCGTCGCTGTTCGACACGACCGTCGCTTCGATTCTTCACGCCCAGCTTCCGGACGCGGATGAGAAAACGGACAGGGCGATCCGGGCGTTTGCCGACGCCGAGACGTGGCCGATCGAGGTGCGTCGAAAGCGAAAGGCGAAATCGATCGACGCGCGCGCGTTTGTCTCGGACATCGAACGCACCGCGACCGGCGTGCGTTTTCGCCTGCGTTTCGATTCGAAGGGGAGCCTTTCGCCGTGGCTCGCGCTTTCCGCGATGCTCGGCATTGACGAGACTGCCGCGCGCAACCTGCGTGTCGTCAAGGAGCGCACGCTGATGGCCATGGAAAACGCCCCGTCCGGATGAAATTCATTTTTCCGCAGGCGGCGAAACATTGTAGAATGCTTCACGCATCATGCGGGAGATCACGATGACAAAGGTACTTTTGATTCTGGCGAGCGTTTTTGCGATAGCGTCCTTTGGGTTTGCTTGCGCGGGCGACGACGACGACGATGACGACGCGGTCAATAACGACGACGATAACGACGACGATGATGACGATACCGACGACGATACGCACGACGATACCGACGACGATACGGAAGACGAAGGGAACGGCGGCGCCGACGACGACTTGGGCGACGAGGTGAATTTACCGGAGGCCGACCCGAATGATTTCGACTCCTTCAATCTGATCGGAGCCCCGGGCGGAGGTTGGGAATTCGTCGAGGAAAATTGCCCGTTAAAAGATCTCGACCAATGCGTGGGAAACACGGCGCCGGTCGTTTACAAGCCCTTCCTGACTCAAAACGGCCAACTCGTGAACAAACTCGACGTGGTTTCGCCCGGCGATATCGTGGTGATCTACATTCCGTACGTGGATGCGGAATGCTTGATGTCGTGCGGCTCATATTATCAGTCGCGGGTTACGCCTTCGTCGGATTCGAACAGCGCGGGGTCGCTTTTCAGCAATATTCCGTGTTCGTCGTGGGTTTCGGACGACTTCTTTGGTTTCGCATTTGGGCCCGTCACGGCAGGGCATTACTCGTTTATGTTGCGCGTCGTCGATGCCTGCGGCGCCGAAAGCGAACGCGTCGAGGGCGAGTTCGACGTGAAGTAGCCCGTCCGCGGCGGCAAGGCGGGGTTGTGGCGCGAAATGAAAATAATAGCGGCGCGCGTTGCGAAGACGGACACCCGTTCCTTGACGCCCGCGCCCGCGCGAACGAGGATTTGCGCCATGGCGCGTGAACTCGTCATCAATGTCACCGACTCCGAAACGCGCATCGCGCTTCTGGAAAGCGGCGCCCTTGCGGAATTCCACGTCGAATACGCGCGCAAGCTCGGCGTGGTCGGCAACGTCTACAAGGGCAAGGTGATCCGCGTTCTGCCCGGCATGCAGGCCGCGTTCGTGGAGATCGGCCTTGAGCGCGCGGCGTTCCTGTACGTCGCGGACGTTCGCGGCCATCGCGAGGAGTCCGCCGCGCTCGACGAAACCGGCGACGTGGACGACACCGAGGAAACGATCGAGGACGAACTCGAATCGGAAGACGCCGGCGGCCTGCCGATCGAGGAGCTGCTTCGCGAGGGGCAGGACCTGATGGTGCAGGTGATGAAAGAGCCCCTCGGCACCAAGGGCGCGCGGCTTTCGAGCCACATCAGCCTGCCCGGCCGCTTTCTCGTCCTGATGCCGACCATGCGGCACGTCGGCGTGTCGCGCCGCATCGAGGACGAGGACGAACGGCGCCGCCTGAAAGACATGATCGAGGGATTCCGTTCGGACAAGGACTACGGATTCATCGTGCGCACCGTCGCCGAGGGCGCCGACGACCGCACGCTGAAGGCGGACTACGATTTTCTTGTGCGTCTGTGGGAGCAGGTCCAGGACAAGTACCGCGCCTGCCGCGCGCCGTCGCTCGTGCATACCGACCTCTCGATCACGCTTCGGGCCATCCGCGATCTGATGACCGCGGACGTCGAGCGCGTCGTCATCGACAACGCCGAGGAGCACGAGCAGATCATCGGGCGCTTCGGCGAAACGCTCCCGGGCCTGGAGGCGAAGATCGAGCTGTATCAGGGCGAGGAGCCGATCTTCGACCGCTACAACCTGGAGATGGAAATCAGCCGCGCCTTGCAGCGCAAAGTGTGGCTTAAAAGCGGCGGCTACATCGTCATTGAGCAGACCGAGGCGCTCACGTCGATCGACGTCAACACCGGCCGGTTTGTCGGCAAACGCAACTTCGAGGAAACGATCCTGAAGACGAACCTCGAGGCGGTGAAGGAGATCGGCTATCAGCTTCGCCTGCGCAATATCGGCGGCATCATCGTCATCGATTTCATCGACATGGAAAAGGAGCCGAACCGCGAGAAGGTGCGCGGCGCGCTGATCGAGGAGCTGCGCAACGACAAGGCGCGCACGAACGTGCTGCAGTTCTCCGAACTCGGCCTCGTGGAGATGACCCGCAAACGCACGCGCGAAAATCTCGTGCGCCTGCTCTCGGAGCCGTGCCCTTACTGCGAGGGGCGCGGCTTCGTGAAGAACCGCTCGACGATCGGCTCGGAGATCTTCCGCGCCATCCGGCGCGAGGCGCGCACGGCGCCCTCGGCGTCCATAACGGTGGACGTTCATCCGACGATCGCGAGCATGCTGCTCGAGAGCGAGCAACATACGATCGGCGAGATCGAGTCGATGATCGCGCGGCAGATCGTCATCCGCGAGAACGCGTCGTTCCACATCGAGCAATACGAAATCCACACGGGCTGATGGCGCGCCGCCTATCCCCCGCCCGCGCGTTCGGCGCGGGCTTCGCCGCGGGCCTGGCCGTCTGGGCGATCGAGCTGGCCGGCGCGTATCTCGCCGCCGAGCCCGGATCGTTTTTCATCGTCCGCAAACACGCGGGATACGCCGCGCTATTCGCGGCTGATATTGCCGCGCTCGTCGCGCTATTCGTGCCGTTGCCATCCGTCGCCGCGCGCGCGGCGATGGCCGCGATGACGCTGTTTGCCGCGCAGTTTGCGATCTTTGGCGCGCGCCTTGCCCTTGAAAACGGATACGAAACGCACGCCAACCCGGTCTCGATCGCCGTGGCGGCCTTCGCGGGCGCGCTCGGAATCGGCGGGTTTTTCCTTGTTCGCCGCGTCGCCGATCGCGCACACGCGCCGATCGTTTTCGCGGCGCCGTTTGTCCTCGCGGCCGCCCTGGCCGCCGTGTTGCCGCGCTCGTTCACCGACGATGCCGTCTTCGATCGGCTGGCGCGCGCGGAAAGCAGCGAATCCGCCGCACCGGCGGCGAAGCCGCCCGCGGGCGCGCCGAACGTGCTGCTCGTCGTCGTCGATACGCTGCGCGTGGACGCGATCGGTGCCTACGGCAATAACAAGGCGCGCACGCCCAACATCGACGCTCTCGCGGCCCGGGGCGTGTTGTTTCGCGACGTGACGTCCGTCAGCTCGTGGACGCGCCCGGTCATGGCGAGCATCCTCACCGGCCTTCGCCCGCGCGAACACAAGGTCAATGCGCTCACCGGCACGATGGACGCCGCGCACTGGACGATCGCCGAGCGCGCGCGCAACGCGGGATTCGCGACCATCGGCGTGGTGACAAACCCGATCCTCAAAAGCCACTTCGGCTTCGGGCACGGCTTCGCGGTTTTTGACGACACGACGCAGGCGACCGACGCCGCGTGGTTCATGTCGGGCTATCCGGTCGCGCGCGCGATGGGGCTTGCACCGCGCGGCAAGACGACGCGCAAGATCAACGACGCCGAGCGCGCGGTGAATCGCTTGCTTCGCGCCGTCGATGCGCGCGGCGACGCGCCGTATTTCGCGTGGCTGCATCTCATGGACCCGCACGCGCCCTACGAGCTGCACGAGGACCTGACCGTCCTTCCGAAAAACGCGCCGATGTTGCGTTTTTTCTATCAGTACGACGATCGCGACCGCGATCTGCTTCGCAAGGTGCCGCTTGCCAAGGCGCTTTACCGCTCGCTGTACGACGGCGAGGTCGCCTATACCGACCGCGCGATCGGGCGGCTTTTCGCCGAGCTTAAGGCGCGCCACGACTTATCGAACACCGTCGTCGTTTTCACGTCCGACCACGGCGAGCAATTCCTGGAGCATGACGGCTTGCTGCACGGCTATTCGCTGTACCAGGAAGAGGTGCGCGTGCCGCTCATCGTCGCCGGTCCCGGGATCGAACCGGCTGTTGTTGACGCGCCGCGCTCGAATATCGGCCTTGCGAAGTTACTGTTGGCGCTAGCGGGGATTGAAAACGCGGATCGCGATCCCGCCGCGCTTATGACGCCGGACGATCCGGTCTATTCCGAGGTCGATGCCGTGTTGCACGACATCGAGGTGCATCTTTCCGCCGCGCGCATGGGCGATTGGAAGGCGATCCGCGATCTTGGCGATCGGAAGGAGATCGGCGGCGGGACGATCGCCGGCCTCTTCGATCTTGCGAACGATCCCGGCGAACGCAAAAATTGGATGATGGCCAATCCGGATCGGCTGGCGGAATTTGAACGATTGTTCAACGATTTCGACGCGCGTTATCGACGCGCCCGCGACGCGGGCAAGCCGCTCGATCCGCGTCAGGCCGAGGCGCTGCGTTCGCTCGGCTACCTCCACTAATCCGCGCCCCTTCATTTTTTCAAAACGATCCCGCCGACATTACATTTTGTGAAAAACGCGTAAATCCGAAATCCGGTTGCGCCGCAGAAAATGTCGGCGAAACGCATTTTTTCCTGCAATTTCAACGTGTTATGCGTTTGGCATGGGTGTTGCTCATCTACCCCCTCAAGAAACGGCGCGCCAGGGAGAGAGGCGCACACAAGGGGGCCACAAATGGGATTTGAAGCCGTCATCTCGGAAGTGATCGTCAACTTCTCGCTCGCATCGATCCTTCTGATCTCGCTCATCTGGATCCGCAAACTCTGGCACTGATTCCGCCGGGCGCGTCCCTCCGCGCCCCGGCGGCAAGAGGCTGGACGGCTCCGCACCCTGTCCGTCCAACCGACCTATTTCCGCGACCGGCCGTTCCCCGTCATTGGGGGCGGCCCTTTTTTTTGACGAGTACAAGTCGCGCCGGCGGGCCCGGCCGCTCGCCGTTGGCGGCCTCCGACGCTTCCGGAGCCAGTCCCTCAATCGCTTCCTCGGAGACAAGAACGAAATCCGGATTCTCGCGCCACGCGCCGACGGGCGACGTCCCATCCGCCTCCTCGCGAAACAGCAGATAGGTCCCATCTTCGTCCCACAGCGGGCCGCGATCCGGATCGTCGAGCTCGTACAAGGTTTTGCGCTCGGCGAGCGCCATCAGATTTCGCCGGTCCGCCGCGGCGGGCGCGTCGCGCGGGACGATCTCGGCAAGGCGCCACGCCGCCTCGTCCGCTGCGTCCGGTGCGAATTCGGCTCGCCATCGCGCAAGGTTCGACGGAATCATCGCGGCCTGCACCGCGATCATCCCGCCCAGGAGGGCGTACACGAGAAGGCGCGCATCGCGCGCGCCGCGTGCCTCCGCGACCGCGTCGCCAAGACGCTTCAACGCAAACGGCAGTGCGATGAAGGTGAACGCGAGCGCCTCGGACCAGTAATAGACGTACATGTCGTTTGGCCCGGTCCAGACGGTCAGCACGCTTTTGACGATGCTCGGAAGCGCGCCCAGAAGCTCGAACGGCGCGAATAGCGCGACGACGAACGGCAAACCGAGCTGCGTCGCCATCGCCGAAAGCTGCGCCGGTAAAAGGCCCGCCCCCATCGCGCCGGCAAGCGGCGCCGTTCCGCTTCCGTACGCGATATTCGCAACAAGCGATCCCGGCACGACAAGGGCTTGCCACAGCCCGTAAAGCGCCGCCGCGCCCAGATCCGCCGCGATCCATCGCCGGTCGCGCTCGTGCGCGAATTCGTACAGCGCGAGCACGAGCAGGTAAACGAACGCGTGATCCTTGACCGAAAGCGTGAAAAACGCGGCGACCGCGAACAGCACGGGCCGGCGCGCGTGCTGCGCCAGGAACAGGATCGGCAGCAGCGCGATCAGAAGCGGCTGCAGGCGAAAATCGCAAAGCACGATCGCGTGCAAAAGCGGATCGGCCAGAAACGCGAGCGCGACAAGAAGCGCCATCACCGCGGAGCGCAGGACGCGCGCGGCCAGGGCATAGAACGCGAACACGCCCGCGAGCACGAGAAACGCCTGAAGACGCACCATCGCCGCTGGCAGCGGACCGGAGGCGAACTCCAGCAACGCGCGGTGCAGATGAAGAATATAAACCGAGCGAAAGCGGAAGATGGAGCCCTCGCTGATAAGCGTGTGCGTGAAGCCCCGCCCCTCCCGCGCGTTGTGAAGGACCTGCGTGTAGATCGCAAAATCCTTGGGCCAGAGTGTCTCGAGTCCGCGGTAACGGGCGACGGCAAGGTAGCCAAGGGCCGTCGCCGCAAGGACAAACGCCGTCGCGAGGACGGCCAGCGCGAGAAAATGCGCCGCGCGGCCGTCGGCCGTTTCCGGCACGGCCGATTCGCGCGCCGGCGCGGTGTTTTGTTCGCCCGCGCCGCTCATCTTGACGCGCGGGCCTTCCTCCCGATGATGACGCGATCTTTTCGGAGCACGCCGCCTCCATGAACCGCTTCGCCGAATTCATCCTCACGCACCCGCGCCGCATTGTCGCCGCGTGCGTGGCGTTTGTCGTCGGCGCGGCGATTCTCGCGGGCGGGGTGAGCTTCGATTTCAATATGGAGAATCTGATCCCGGACCGCCATCCCGCCCGGGCGGTCTATGACGAATTCACCGAAAATTTCGAGGAGGACGACGCCACCTACATCATCGCGATCGGCGAGGATAACGTCTTCCGGCCGTCCACGCTGCGCGATGTCGCCGCGCTGACCGAACGCCTCGACGCGCTCGCGGAGTTCGAGACCGTCACGAGCGTGACGAACGTCCCCTTCGCGCGCGCGGCGGGCGACGCGATCCGCATCGACCCGTTCATTGCGGCCGTGCCCGACGATCCCGCCGCGATCGAGAGCCTGTGGAACGAGGCGATGGGAAGCACGATCCTGCCGGACAATATCCTGGCGAGCGATCGGCAAGCGACCGCGATTTTCGCGAAGCTGAAACCCGAGTTCAATCACCACGAGCATCGCGTCGCCCTCGGCCCCAAGCTCGTCGCGTTACTCGCCGAATACGCCCGCGACGGGCGCGCGTTCCACATCGCCGGCGTGCCGCAACTGCGCACGTCGTACATCGACATCGCGATCCGGAATCTCATCGCCTTCGTCCCTTTGTCGATCCTGATGTTGATCGTCGTGCTCTATATCGTCTTCCGGACGCCGGCGGGCGTCATCCTGCCGCTTGCCACCGTCGTCGCCGCGGTGATCGGCACGCTAGGCGTCATGCGCCTTCTCGACGTGCCGATCAACCTGCTGACGAACGTGCTGCCGACGGTCATCCTTGTCGTGGGCATCTCCGACGCGATCCACCTGCTCATCCGCTACCGCGAGGAGCTGCGCGCCGAGCCCGACAAGCGGCAGGCGATCACGAACACCCTGCGTCACATCGCCGGCGCGTGTTTTTACACCAGCATCACGACCGCCGTGGGCTTCGCGTCGCTCGTTACGTCGAGCAACATGATGGTACGTCAGTTCGGCCTCGTCGCGGCGATCGGCGTGATGCTCGCCTATATCGTCACGATCGTGCTGTTGCCCGCCGCGCTGATCCTGATGAAAACGCCGCCGCCCGCGCAGATCCGGAGCCTGGACGACGGGCGCCTCGCCGCCCTCCTTCGCAGCGTCGGCGACATCGCCATCGGCCGGCCGGGGCGCGTCATCGCCGCGTGGATCGTCATCCTTGGCGTCGCCGCGTGGGGATCGACGCGCATCGAACGCGAATATCACTTCATGGAAGACCTGCCCGAGACGGCCGAAATCCAGATCGCCTACCGTTTCGCCGACGCGCACCTGGGAAGCGCGGTGCCGCTGGAGGTCGAGGTGCGCAGCCGCTCGGGCCGCCCGGCGACGGACCCCGCGTTGCTCGGCGAGGTCGATCGCATCGCCGATTTCCTGCGGGGCGAGGAGAACGTCGGCAAGGTCGTGTCCGCCGCGGATTTCCATAAGGAGATGAATCGCCTCGTCAACGACGGGCGTCCGGACGCGCTGCGCCTGCCGGAAACGCAACAGGCCGCCGCGCAATACGCCCTGATCTACTCGATGGCCGATCCCGATCCGCTTTCGCGTTTTGTCACGTTCGACGGCACGCGCGCGCGCGTGTCGGCGCGCACGAAGGACATGGGGCAGCAGGCGTTTCAGCGGCTCGTCGCGCGCACGGAAGCGTTTGTCGAAAGCGATATCGACAAGGACCTGGACGTTCGCATCACCGGCGCGGGGCCGATGATCGTCGTCCTTGTGGATCGCCTGGTGGCCGACATGGTGACCAATCTCGGCCTCGCGTTCGTGGTCGTATTTTTCCTTGTCGTCGTCGAGTTCCGTTCGATCAAGCTCGCGGCGCTGTCGATGTTGCCGAACTTCGCGCCGCTTCTGGCGAACGCCGGGATCATGGGAATCTTCGGATTCCATCTCAATCCCACAAGCTCGGTCACGTTTGCGATCGGATTCGGCATCGCCGTGGACGACACGATTCATTTCATCGAGCGCTTCCGCCGCGAACTGCCGAAGGATCGCGATCACGATGCCGCGCTGCGCCGGGCGCTTCGCGGCACGGGGCGGGCGATGGTCTTCACGACTCTCGTGCTGATGCTCGGTTTCATCGTCATCGTCACGTCCGAATTCCGCGCCAATCGCGACTTCGGCAAACTCGCCGCGTGCCTTCTCGGCATCGCGCTGCTGGCCGACCTCTTCCTCCTGCCCGCGCTCATCCGCGTCATCAAGCCAAATCCCAAGGCGCCGAAGGAAGCCGAGTTCGGCGGACCCGAGCCATCCAACGCTTCTTGACACCTCCGGGGGGCGAGGCGACACTTCGCGCCGATCAAGCCGAAAACTCGCCCGCCGAGCGCGCCGGAGCCGTTCTTGAACCGCCGCACCGTTCTTGACGAAATCGAAAACACCCGGTCGCTGAAGCGTTGGGAGATCCGCGCGCTGAACCTTTCCGACGCGGATTTTCGAGATGTGGATTGCACCGGCACGACGTTCGCCGGCTGCGCGATGCGCGACTGCTGTTTCAACGGCGCCGACCTGACGGAAGTGCGTTTCCGGGACTGCCAACTCGACCGCGCCACGTGGGAGCGTGCGATCTTCAACGACACCGTCTTCGAGGGCTGCCGCGGTTTCGAGGTCGTGACGCGCGAGGATCTCGCGGCCCGCGGAGCGAATTTCGTGCGCGGGCGCGCGAATCTGCTCTCGTACGCGCTCATCGTGCTCGTGGTCGCGACGCTGTTCGTGCTCGGATTTCTCGTCGTTCGGCTGGCGACGCGCGCGGAGACGCCCGGCGCGCCGGCCGCGACGCCCGAACCGCTGCCCGCGCCCAAGGATCGCGAGACGCTTCTTGCCGAGGGCGTCGCGCTCGCGAGGGCGGGGAAGTTCGACCAGGCTCTCGATCCGCTTGAGAAAGCCTGGGAAAAAGCTCCCGGCAATCTGGAGTCGCGCGCGCCCCTGGCGCAGGTGCTGATGGAGCTTGGCAAATACGACGAGGCGCGCCGGCATTTCGAGGAGATCATTGCGTCGGAGGCGGCGCAAAACATCGATATCGACGCGCGGCAGGACCTGGCCGAATGCTATCAGCGCATGAAAAAGCCGGAACTGGCCGACGCGGTGTACGCCGCGAGCCTGGAGAAATACAAGGACACGCGCACCGTGGTTTACGGACTGCACTTAAACCACGCGCACCTGCGCTGGAAGACGCGGGACTTCGACGGCGCGCACGAGAAGCTTGACCACCTGTTGAAAATCGGCGGACGCGAACAGCAGGCGGGCGTGCATCTTCTCAAGGGCCTCGTTTACAAGGACATGGGCAAGCTCGATGTGGCCCAGCAGCAGTTCCGCAAGGTCGTGCGCGAATTTCCCAAGGACCTCGCGCCGGTGCTCGACGCCAAGGTGCAGCTTGCCATTCTGGATATCGAGGCCGACCGCGAGGATCGCGCGATCGAATCGCTCAAGCTCGCCTTGCGCGAGGGCGCCGACAAGGGGCAGGTCTTTAACGCCCTGTTTCGCATCTACACCGCGGATCTCGCCGACGGCGAGGAAGCCCCCGCGAAAAAGCTGATCGCGACGATGGAAAAAATGTTCGCCGACAGCCCCGAACATCTGGCGTCGATCCACGTCGAATACGGCAAGGCGGCGATGAACGCCGCCGACTTCGACGCGGCGACGGAGCACTTCCGGAAGGTTGTGGAACTTTCGACGGACCCCGTGCAATCGGCCTGGGCCGCGGAGTCGATCGAAGAAATCAAACGCACCGCGGCCGACCGCGCGCCTCAGGGCGCCGATGCCGCCGCGCCATCCGCATCGCC
>JAIOHV010000110.1 GCA_019912885.1 bacterium | reverse complement strand
GCTTCGCACCGAGGTGCGCGACGCGATCATCCTGGAAATGGCGCGCGTGCTCGCGAGCGCGGGACGCGATGTGCGACGCGGGGTGATCGGCGGATTCGGCGCGATGGCGCCGGCCGATGACGCCACACCGCTTTCCGCCTGGCGCGCGCTGCCGGCCGACACCGCGCGCAAGATCGCGCAAGCGACGGGCGCGGCGTTTTTCGACGCGACGCCGTTTCTTGATACGGGAGACGTGGACGCCAGGCAGGACCGGCTCGCGCAGTGGATGGTGCTGAATTTGTAAGAGGGATCCTGGGAGCGCAGGCGTCCCGCCTGCTTCGACGGCGTTTCGCGATGTCGGTGCCGCGCGCGCAAGCGAGCGGTCCGCAACGCGCTACCACAACGCGCGTCTTCATCGGCCGAACTGGCGTTCGGCGCTCCCGGGCTTTCGCAACAATCTGCGCAATCGGCGTAGTCTGCGGATAGACGTCCGAATCGAAGCAGGCGGGACGCCTGCGCTTCTGGCGACAGCCCAAAAAAAACAGGACCAAAATGGGCCTGATTTTCTGCCTCGAAATTGACGCAGGTCAAGTCGCCTAACCTATTGAATTTTCTGCAAAACATTAGTGTCGCGCGGCCATGACGCGGGGTGTCATCGCATTGTCAGGTTTTCGCCCGTAACTTGCTGATTTTGGCTAATTTTTGTCCAACGCCGAGGGGCTCGTAGCAAGCGGAAGTCGACCCCCCGAAAACTGGAAGTGAAATAGGCGATGTTGAACACCTCCAAACCGCTCTTCCCGATGTTCGTGAAACTCGACGGGCGACCGTGCGTTGTGATCGGCGGCGGCAAGGTCGCCGAGGGCAAGATCTGGTCGCTTCTTGAATGCGGCGCGCGCGTATTCGTCATCGCTCCGACCGTGGACGACAATCTCCGCAAGCTGGCCGAGGAAGGCGAGATCGAATGGGCGCCGCGCGAATATCGCGAGGGCGATCTCGAGGGCGCGGCGCTGGCCGTTTGCGCGACGGATCACACGGAGGTGCATCGGCGCGCGGCGGCGGAAGCGCGCGAGCGCGGCATTCCCGTCAACGTCGTGGACGTGCCGCATCTTTGCGATTTTTTCTATCCGTCGGTATTGCGCCGGGGCGATCTGGCGATCGCGATTTCCACGCACGGCCGCGTGCCTTCTGCGGCGCGCCGCGTGCGCGAGACGATCGAGGAAAACTTCGGTCCCGAATACGGCCAGTGGCTTCAGATCCTTTCCGACGTGCGCAATCGATTAATGGACGAGAGCCGTCTCGATTACAGCGCGCGGTGCGAAATCCTGGACAAGCTCATGGACCTGCCCACGCTGTCGCTTTTGCGCGAAGGCCGGGCGGAGGAAGCGAAGCGGGAGGTGGAGGCATGCGCCTCGCGGTTGTTGGCATAAACCACAAGACGGCGGGGCTTGACGCCCGCGGTCAGTTTTCGTTCACGCCGGAGGATGCGCAGGCCGCGCTCGCGGCGTGGCGCGGCGCGGGCGACGGCCGTCCCGATCCGATCGGCGCAATCGTCGAGGAGATGGTCATCCTCTCCACCTGCAACCGCACCGAGATCTACGTCGCGTACGCGTGCCGCGTCCTGCCGCTCGACATGCTCGTGGACTTTTTCGCGCGACGGAAGGGTTATCGCGCGGAGGACCTCCTGCCGCACGTTTACGTGCATGACGGCGCGGACGCGGTCGATCACCTGTTCCGCGTGGTGTCGGGCCTGGATTCGATGGTGTTCGGCGAGCACGAGGTGACCGGCCAGGCCAAGCGCGCCTACGAAACGGCGGTCGCCTGCCGCGCCAACGGCACGTTGACCAACAAGCTGTTCCACGCCGCGTTCCGTGTGGCGCATCGCGTGCGCGCCGAAACCGGCGTGTCGCGCGGATCGACCTCCGTCAGCCAGGTCGCGTGCGACATCGTCGAGCATCACCTGCCGGACATGACCGGCAAGCGTGTGCTCTTTGTCGGCGCGGGCAAGGCGGTCGATCTGGCGGCCAAGCGCCTCGTGAAGCTCGGCGCGGCGGAACTGATTTTCGTGAACCGCACCCTCGAGCGCGCCGAGGAGCTCGTCGCGAAATACGGCGGGCGCGCGGTGGCGCTCGACGATCTTGCCGCCGCGCTCATCGACGCCGACGTCATCATCAGCGCCACCGGCGCGCCGGATGTCGTCATCCCCGTCGAGGACGCGCGCGCCGCGCAGGCCGCGCGCCCGGCCCGGCGCTACTACATCGACCTGGCCGTGCCGCGCGATGTCGCGCTCGAAATCCGCGACGAACGCGACACGCGCCTCTACGACCTGGACGACATCCGCGAGCACGTCGCGCGAAATCTCTACGCCAGGCACAAGGAACGTCATCAGGCGTTCCGCATCGTGGAAGACGCGCGCACCGCGTTTGTCGACTGGCACGAGTCGATGAAGGCGACGCCGGTCATCTCCCAGCTTCGCGAGACGGCCGAGCGCATCCGCCAGGAAGAACTCGAAAAGATCGCGCGCGTCATGCCCGAAGACAAGATGGGGGAGGTCGAGGCCATGACGCGCCGCCTCGTCAACAAGGTCCTGCACGAGCCGATCATGGCGCTCAAGCGCGGTGACATGTCCACGCCCCAGCACGACGAGGTCGCGGCGTCGATCCGCGTCGCGCTCGCCTCCGTTTCCTGAACATGACGGCCCGCCGCGTCGCGATCGTCAGTCGCGGCAGCAAGCTTGCCCTGAAACAGACGCACATGATGCGCGATCTTCTCGCCGTGCGTTTCCCGGATATCGAATTCGACGTGCGTATCGTGCACACGACCGGCGACCGCATCCTGGACGCGCCGCTTTCGCGCATCGGCGGGAAGGGCCTGTTCACCGCGGAGATCGAGCACGAGCTGTTGCGCGGCGAGGCGGACCTCGCGGTGCACAGCCTGAAAGACCTGCCGACGCAGGTGCCTGACGGCCTTTCGATCGGCGCGGTGACCGAGCGCGAGGACGTGCGCGACGCGTGGATTGGCCGCGGCGGCCTGGCGTTTGCCGATTTGCCAAAGGGCGCGCGCATCGCGTCCGGATCGTTGCGGCGGCGCTCGCAGCTTCTCGCGCTTCGGCCTGATCTCGATATCGTCGATATTCGCGGCAACCTCGACACGCGCATCCGCAAGGGCAAGACGTCTGAGGATCTCTTCGGCACCGTCGTCGCGATGGCGGGCGTCTCGCGCATGGGGTGGCTCGATCAGATCACGCACCCGTTTGAGACGGACCAGATGCTGCCGGCGGTCAGCCAGGGCGCGATCGGCATCGAGATCCGCGAGGGCGATGCCAGGACCGCCGCGATTGTCGCGACGCTCGATCACGCACCCACGCGCCTCGCGACCGACGCGGAGCGCGCGTTTCTCGCACGGCTGGAGGGCGGCTGTCAGATTCCCATCGGCGCGCACGCGCGCGTTGACGGCGACCGGCTTGTGCTCGACGGCGTCGTGGCGAGCCTCGACGGTACGCGAATCTTCCGTGGCCGCGAGAATGGGGCGGCAAGTGAAGCCGCCGGGATCGGGCGGCGCCTGGCGGACCGCCTCGTCGCCGACGGCGCGGGCGAGGTGCTCGCCGAGGTCCGCGAGCAATTCGGCGATGAGCCGATCGGATAGAGCGTCGCAATAGAAAATAGAAAAAAGAAAGCAGAAAATAGCGTCCATGCACGAACGCGTTCCTCTTTCCTCTTTCCTCTTTTCTCTTTTCGCGCGATGACCGGCATCGTTTACATCGTCGGCGCGGGGCCGGGTGATCCGGGGCTCATCACGGTGCGCGGCCGGGCGTGCCTGCGCGACTCGGATGTCGTCGTGTACGACAACCTCGCGCCGCGAGAGTTGCTCGACGAGGCGCGGCCGGACGCGGAGCTGATCTACGCGGGCAAGCGCGCGGCGGATCATGCGCTACGGCAAAGCGAGATCAACGAAATCCTTATCGATCGCGCGCGCGGGGGGAAAATCGTCTGTCGATTGAAAGGCGGCGATCCGTTCCTGTTCGGGCGCGGCGGCGAGGAGACGACGCATCTCGCGGCGGCGCGCGTTCCGTTTGTCGTCGTGCCGGGCGTGTCCGCGGCGATCGCCGTACCGGCCTACGCGGGCATCCCCGTCACGCACCGGGCGTATTCGGTCACGCTGTGCGTCTCGACGGGGCATGAGGATCCGGCGAAGGAGGCGTCGGATCTCGACTGGAGCCTTCTGGCCGGGCCGATGCGCACGCTCGTGTTTTTCATGGGCGTGCGGACGCTTCCGCACATTCGCGAAAGGCTCATCGCACACGGCATGCCGGATTCGACGCCCGTGGCACTCATCGAGCGCGGGACGACGCCGTGGCAACGCACGGCCGTCGGCACGCTCGCCGACATCGCTCAGATCGCCGAAGAGCGTCGCTTTGCGCCGCCGTGCCTCGTTGTCGTCGGCGAGGTCGTGCGCTTGCGCGACGAAATGGTCTGGTACGAGAAACGCCCCCTATTTGGCGTCACGGTGATGAACACCCGCGCGACGCATCAGGCGGCCGATTTATCGCGCCGGCTCGCGGATCTTGGCGCGCGCGTGGTCGAAGTGCCGCTCATCGCCATCGCGGAGCCGGCGGATCGCGAACCGTTGCTCGAAGCGGCGCGCGCGCTCGACACCTTTGACTGGATCGTTCTGACAAGCACGAACGCCGTCGACGCCTTGTGGAACGCGGTGCGCGAGATCGGACGCGACGCGCGCGCGCCGCTTCG
>JAIOHV010000109.1 GCA_019912885.1 bacterium | reverse complement strand
TTCCGAGGCCGACGCCCGGCGCCCGCGGGCGAAGCGCGCGCGGAATCCGCCGTTGGGCTTCGTTGCGCCGGGGTCCGCTTCGCCGTTGGCGTGGCCGTTCGCGACGCCGCCGCCGTTTCGGATCTCGCGCGCGATCTTGTCGAGGATGCCGTTGACGAACGCGCCCGAGTCCTCGGAGCCGAACTTCTTTCCGATCTCCACCGCCTCGTTGATCGTCACGCTGTGCGGGATTTCCGTCAGGTGCAAAAGCTCGAACACCGCCATGCGCAGGATGTTGCGATCGACGCTCGTCATGCGGTCGATCGCCCAGTGCTCCGAGTAGCGCGCGATGATCTCGTCGATGCGGTCGAGGTTGTGATCCACGCCGTTGACGAGCTCGTTGGCAAACCGGCGAACCTCGTCCGGGCACGTCAGCGTTTCCCAGAACAGCGGCACGACAAGATCGGGCGCGCTCTCCGAGACGTCGATCGCGTAGAGCATCTGTAGCGCGAATTCGCGGGCTTTGTGCCGGTTGCCCATTATTTCGCGCCCTTCAGGTTCTTGTAGAGGTTGGCCATCTCGATCGCCGCGAGCGCCGCCTCCGCGCCCTTGTTGCCCGCCTTTGAACCCGCGCGCTCGATCGCCTGCTCCACGGTATCACACGTGAGGATGCCGAACGCGACGGGAATCGGCGCGTCATACGCGAGATGCCCGATGCCCTTGGCCGCCTCCGCGCACACGTAGTCAAAGTGCGGGGTGCCGCCGCGGATCACCGCGCCGAGCGTGATGACCGCGTCGTACTTTTTCGATTCCACCATCAATCGCGCGACCGCGGGGATCTCGAACGCGCCCGGCGCCCACGCGACGTCGACATTCTTGTCGCTGCCGCCGTGGCGGCGGATCGTGTCGAGCGCGCCTTCCAGGAGGCGCTGCGTGATGAAGGCGTTGAACCGGGAAACGACGATGCCGAACGCAAGCCCGCCGGCCGTCAGTTGTCCCTCGAAGACGCTCGCCATGAAATGCCCCTTGCCCTTGTCAGATCTTGCTCAGGATGTGCCCGAGCTTTTTTGCCTTGACCGCGAGGTAGCCGCGGTTCATCTCCGTCGGATCCACCTCGAGCGGCACGCGCTCGGCCAGCTCGATGCCGGCCGTCGCCAGTCCCCGCACCTTGTGGGGATTGTTCGTCAGAAGCCGCACGCGGTGCACGCCAAGGTAGCGTAAAATCTGCGCGCCGACACCGTAGTCGCGAAGGTCGGCTTTGTAACCCAGCCGTTCGTTGGCCTCCACCGTGTCCAGGCCCTCGTCCTGAAGCGCGTAGGCGCGGATTTTCGCCGTGAGGCCGATCCCGCGCCCTTCCTGATTCAGATACACGATGACGCCCTTGCCTTCTTCCTCGATGAGCGCCATCGCCTGCTGAAGCTGCCCGCCGCAGTCGCAACGCCGGCTGTGGAACACGTCCCCCGTCAGGCACGAGGAATGGATGCGCGCGAGGATCGGCTCGCCGCCCGTGACGTCGCCCTTGATGAGCGCGGCGTGCTCCTGGCCGTCGAGCCGGCTCTGGAAGATCACCGCGCGATATTCGCCGAACTCCGTCGGCAGCCGGGCCTCGGCGACGGGATCGACAAACCGCTCGGTCGCCAGGCGGTACGCGACGATATCCGCGATGGAGCAGATCGGCATGTCGTGCTCGCGCGAGAGCGCCTCGAGCTGCGGCAGGCGCGACATGGTGCCATCGTCGTTCATCACCTCGCAAATGACGGCCATCGGCTTTAGGCCCGCCATGCGCATGAGATCGACGGATCCCTCCGTTTGCCCGGGGCGGACCATGACGCCGCCGTCGCGCGCGCGCAGCGGGAAGATGTGGCCCGGACGCACAAGGTCGTCCGCCGTGGCGCCGTCGGCCACCGCGACCTGGATCGTCCGCGCGCGGTCGTGCGCGCTGATGCCCGTCGTCACGCCCGTGCGCGCCTCGATGCTGACCGTGAAGTTCGTGCCGAGCCGGCTCGTGTTGCGCGCGACCATCGGCGGCAGATGCAGCCGGTCGGCGATCTCGTCGGGCAACGGCAGGCACACGAGGCCGCGCCCGTAACGCGTCATGAAGTTGATGGCTTCGGGGGTCGTCTTCTCGGCGGCCAGGCACAGATCGCCTTCGTTCTCGCGATCCTCGTCGTCGACCAGAATGATCATCCGGCCGGCGCGAACGGCTTCGATCGCTTCGGGGATCGTGCAAAACGGCATGTCAAACGCACCCTTTCGACGCGTTGCGGACCTTGTGGGAACTTGCGGCGGCGCCCATTGCGGGCTTTTCCCCAATGCCGTTCCGGGCGCGATACGGGCCCGAGAAGGCTGTCGGTTTATAGTACCCGGTCGGCCAAAAATCAAGCAAGAACAACGGGGAATTGGGAATGGGGAATTGCGAAATGGGAATGCAAGACCGAAACACGGCGACGCGTATTCGCGCTTAAAAAAACTCACCCGATACCGGTTTCGCCGAGGCGCCGGCGAGCTTGCGACGGCATTCCCAATTCCCAATTCGCGATTCCCTATTAACGTTGATTGACCGCGCGCGGAGTTGTACGCTCCACGCGCACAAACCCCGCACGAATGAACTGGGGCCGGCATGCGCGTGATCGTCATCGGCGGCGGCGAGGTGGGATTCACCATCGCGCGGCATCTCGCCGAGGAAAAAATCGATGTCGTCATGATCGAGCAGGACGAAGCGCGCAGCCAGAAGGCGCGCGACGAGCTCGACATCTCCGTGCTGACCGGCCACGGCGCCTCGCCGCGGCTTCTGACCGAGGCCGGCATTGACGACGCCACGATATTCGTCTCCGTCACGAACTCCGACGAAACGAACCTCGTTGCGTGCGCCATCGCCGCCGCGCTGAATCCGTCCGTGGAGCGCCTCGCGCGGCTGCGTAACGAGGAGTATATCGCGCACCTCGAAAAGACCGGCGCCGGACGGCTCGGCGTGGATCTCGTCATCAACCTGGATGTCGAGGCGGCGCGCGGCGTGATGGATCTGCTCGACGCGCCGACGGCGGACGCCGTGCGCTATTTCGCCGACCGCAAGGTGCGCCTGACCGGCTTTCGCGTGCAGCCGGGCGCGCCGATCATGAACCGTACGCTCTCCTCGCTCGCGCAGGATTTCGAGCTGCGCCGGGCGCTGATCGTGGCGATCGACCGGGGAACGCACGTCGTGATCCCGCGCGGCGACGACGCGATCCGCGAGGGCGATTTCATCTGGCTGATCGTCGACGACGAGAACATGGAAAAGATGACGCAGCTCGTCGGCAAGGCGTTCAGCCGCCTGAGGCGCGTCATGATCGTCGGCGGAACGTCGGTCGGCTATCACCTGGCGAAGATGCTCGAGACGCGGGACATCCCCTGCAAGCTCATCGAGGAGGATCGCGCGACGGCCGAGACCCTGGCGCAGGAGCTTTCGCGGACGATGGTCATCCACGGGCACGGCATCGACATCGCGCTTCTGCGCGAGGAGAACGTCGAGGACTCCTCCGCGTTCATCGCCGCGACGCCGCAGGACGAGGACAACATCCTCGCGGCGATGATCGCTTCGCGCGAAGGCGTGCCGCGCGTGATCGCGCTGATCGAGCGGCGCGGGTACGCGAGTGTGGTCGGTTCGATCGGCATCACCGCTCTCGTCTCCAAGAACGTCGCGGCGGTCAACACCGTGCTCGGCATGGTGCGCAAGGGAAAAATCCTCGGTGCGGCGGTGCTCGGTCCCGACGCCGAGGTGCTGGAATTTCTGGCGATGGAAACCGCGCCGGTCACGATGGCGCGCATTCGCGACCTCGAATTCCCCAAGGGCGCGATCCTCGGCGCGCTGGTTCGCGAAGGCGAGGTCATCATTCCCTCCGGCGAGGATCAGGTGCGCCCGGGCGATCAGCTTCTTGTCTTCACGACGAAAAAGGCGATGAAGAAGGTCGAAAAGCTGTTCGCCGTCGGAGTCGCGTTCTTCTGATGCGCTGGCGTTTCGTCACCGGCATCCTCGGCATCTTCACCCTCGCGATCGCGCTGACGATGCTCGTCCCCGCGGCCGTCGCACTCGGGTACGACGACGGCGCCGCGCCCGCGTTCCTGCTGTGCGTCTCCGTATTTTCGATCCTCGGTTTTCTCGCATGGTTTCCGACTCGATCGATGCACGAGGAGATCAACATCCGCGAGGCGCTGTTCATCGTCGCCGGCGCGTGGTTTCTCGCGGGCATCATCGGCGCCGCGCCGTTCGTGGCCACCGGCGTGGTCGACAACGTTCACGACGCGTTTTTTGAATCGGTCTCCGGATTCACCACGACCGGTTCGACGATCTTCGCGGACATCGAAGCGTTGCCGCGCAGCATTCTTTTCTGGCGAGCGTTCTCCCACTGGATCGGAGGCATGGGCATCATCGTTTTGTCCGTCGCGATCCTGCCGCTGGTCGGCGTCGGAGGTTTGCAGCTTTTCCGCGCGGAGGCGAAGACGCCGGAGACGAAAGTCCGTCCCCGGGTCGCGGAAACCGCGCGAACGCTATGGCTGGTTTACGTCGGCCTGACGGCGGTCGAAACGGTTCTGCTCATGTTCGGCGGCATGGACTGGTTTGACGCGACCTGCCATGCGTTCGCAACGCTATCCACCGGCGGATTCTCGACGCGCAACGCGAGCGTCGGGGCGTACGACAGCAGCTACATTCACATCGTCATAACCGTCTTCATGTTGCTTGGCGGCATGAACTTCGCGCTGCACTACGCAATACTGGCCAGACGTTTCCGTAAGGCCATCAAGGACGAGGAGCTTCGCGTCTATTTCGGCATCTTCGCCGTCGCGACGCTGGCGGTCGCGATCGCGCTGTTTTTCTCGGGTACGTCCACGATCGGGATCGCCCTTCGCGATGCCGCGTTTCAGGTCACGACGATCCTGACCTGCACGGGCTTCGCGACAGCAGACTTCGAGTTGTGGCCCGCGGCCGCGGTCGTCGTCCTTTTCGTGTTGATGTTCGTCGGCGGTAGCACGGGTTCGACCGCCGGCGGCATCAAGGTCATGCGCCATCTGATGATGGTGAAAATGATCTACAACGAGATGTTTTTCCTTTTGCACCCGCACGCGCTGCGCCCGCCGAAATACGGGGGAACGGCGATACCCGGCGGCATTCTTCGTTCGATCTGGAGCTACGCGTTTCTCTACCTGTTGGTGACGTTCGGCGCGACGATCGTGATGGGCATTCTTGGCCTCGATATCGTCTCGGCGCTGACAAGCGTGCTCGCCAGCATGGGCAACATCGGCCCGGGGTTCGGTACGGTCGGAGCGACCGACAACTTCGGTCACATCCCCGCGTTCGGCAAATGGGTGCTCTGTCTTTGCATGCTGCTCGGACGCCTCGAGATCTACACCGTGCTCGTGCTGTTTTCGCCGGAGTTCTGGAAGCGATGATTTCACCGCAAAGGCGCCAAGGACGCGCAAAGAACGCAAAGATATTTGAATGACTTTGCGTCTTTGCGATTTCTTCGCGCCTTTGCGGTGAATATCAGGAAATCGCCGCCCCCGGCGCCGAATCCGCCGTCAACAACACCAGCCCGTCGCCCATCCGCGCGGCGAGCAGCATGCCGTTTGACTCCACGCCCATGATCGTCGCCGGTTCGAGGTTCGCGACGACGACGATCGACCGCCCGACAAGTTCGTCCGGCTCGAAGTGCTGCGCGATGCCCGCGACGATCTGCCGCGTCTCGAATCCCAGATCGATTGACAGGCGCACGAGCTTCTTGCTCTTTTGCACGCGCTCGGCCGTCAAAATCCGCGCCGTGCGGAAATCGAGCTTCGCGAAGTCCTCGTATTTGACGCGCTCTTTCAGCGGCGCGTATTCGACCGCGCCGGTATCTTCGGGTTTCTCCGAATCCACCCTCGCCTCCTTTTTTTCGTCACGCGGTTTCGGCTGCTGCTTACCGGTATCGGCCGGCGGCTTCGCTTTCTTCGCGGCGTCCGCGGCGAACGCCTTGAGCTTTTCGACCTCCCCCTCGATCTGCGCGGGCTCGATCTTGGCGACCAGAATGACCGGCTCCCCGAGCTTTTTGCCCGCTTCGAGCGCCTCGCGCGGCGCCTCGAACCAGTTCGCCTTTTCAAGCTCGGTCATCTCGCCGAGCATCGTCCACAGGCGCGCCGCGAGATCGGGCAAGAACGGGAACCCGCACACGGCCAGCGACCGGAGCAGGCGCAGGCACACGTGCAGATGCCGTCCGCAGGCGGCCTTGTCGGTCTTCACCGTCGTCCACGGAGCGCGCGCGTCGAAATAGCGGTTGCCTTCGCGCGCCAGCTCGATCCATTCGAACAGCGCCTTGCGGAACTCGAACGTGTCGATGAAATTCGCCACGCGGTCGGGTAGCGTCTCGGACAGGCCGATGATGCGTGCGTCGTCGTCGTCGAGTCCGCCTGCGTCGGGGATGCGCCCGTCGAAGTTCCGCTCCAGAAATCGCGCCACGCGGTTGGCGAGATTGCCGAAGATGTCCGCCAGCTCCGAGTTGTTGCGCAAAAGGAAATCGTGCCACGTGAACTCGGCGTCGCGCCGCTCCGGCATGTTGGCGCACAACGTGTAGCGAAGCGCGTCCGCCGAATATTTCGAGAAGAAATCGTCCAGGTCGATATACCAGCCGTCGCTCTTGGAGAACTGCCGGCCTTCCAGGTTGTAGAATTCGTTGGCGGGCACGTCCGCGGCGAGCACGATCGGCTCCTTTCGCACCACGTTTTTCGCCATGCACATCGCCGGAAAGACGATGCAGTGGAACGGGATGTTGTCCTTGCCGATAAAGTGCACGAGCCGCGTGTCGGGCGCGTGCCAGTAGTCTTTCCAGCGTTCGGGCGCGCCGAGGTTTTGCGCCCACTCCATCGTGCTCGAGATGTAGCCGATCGGCGCGTCGAACCACACGTAGAGCACCTTCCCCTCCGCCCCCGGAAGCGGCACGGGGATGCCCCAGTCCATGTCGCGCGTGATCGCCCGCGCCTCCAGGCCCTTGTCGAGCCAGCCGCGCACGAAGTTGACGACGTTGTCCTTCCACGCCGTCTTTTCCGAGAGCCACGCATCGAGCTTGGGCTGAATCTTGTCGAGCAGCAGATACCAGTTCTTCGTTTCGCGGACGACCGGCGCCGTGCCGCAGATCTTGCAGCGCGGGTCGGCAAGCTCCAGCGGATCGAGCCAGCGCCCGCAGCTTCCGCATTCGTCGCCGCGCGCGTTTGCGAACCCGCAGTGCGGGCACGTGCCGGTGACGTAGCGGTCGGCCAGGAACATGTCGTCCGTCTCGCAATAAAGCTGCCGCGTCGTGCGCGGCTCGATGTATCCGGCCTTTTCGATATCGAGGAAAAACTCGCGCGAAACGTCGTGGTGGATCGGGCGGCTCGTCGCCGAGAAGTTGTCGAAGCGGATGTTTGCACGGTCAAACGTACGCCGGATGACCTCATGGTACTTCGCGACGTGATCCGCGGGGCTTACCCCCGCCTGCCGGGCGCTGACGGTGATCGCCACGCCGTGGTCGTCCGTGCCGCAGATGTAGACGACGTCCGCCCCGCACATCCGCTTGTGACGCACGAAGATGTCCGCCGGCAGGTACGCCCCGGCGATGTGGCCGAAATGGATCGCGCCGTTCGCGTACGGCAGCGCGCTCGTGACGAGGATTTTTTCGCGGGACATCGAAAACTCCGGAAGACGCCGGAAAGGCGTGTGCCGCGCATCACCCCGTGACCGGCGTGTAGCGCCGGTTCACGCCGTGACGCGCGGCGTGCCATCATAAACAAACGGAGCCCCCGGAAAAGGGGCCGCTTTTCATCGCGGGCCGCGACGATTACCCCGCGACGAAATAAGCCTGTCCCGACCGCAAGCGCGGAAAAGGAAAGCGTTCTCCCCCGCCTCGACGCCTCGTCCACACAGTTCCGCTCACCGCCGTCGCCCGTATCACGCTCCCCGATCGGCAGGCTGCGTTTCGTGGGAGAGCCGAAGCGATTCGGGCGCGGGCCTAGCGGCCGGAGCCCAACAGACCCATCCAAATTGGCGCCATCACGCAGACAGATCCGAACGATCCGCGCCACCGAAAACCTTCGCGCAAATGAACTGATCGTTTTTTGAATTCAACGAGTCAGAGCGGTTCGGAAGGCAAATGCAAGTTTACTCTTTTCTTCAGTATCGTCCCAAAAGTAAAAAAGAATTCCAATATTTCCGTCTGTGTCCGTGGCCATATCGTAGACGTAACCCACACGCACACCGAAGACTTCCTCCTTACGCCATCCCCCTGCTTCCTTCCGTGCCCAGCAGAGGTAACTCCAGTTATTCGGGTCGCTCCATCCTTTAACCTGGTACGTGGCCATGGGGCGAGTTTCCGAATCGAAAGCCACTCGACCGACCCAGTAGCTGCTTTGTGGCCCGGGACCCGTAAGCGGTTCCGAAACCCATTGACCGAGGTCGTCGCGGGCGATGAAGAGTATCGCGTTATTGTGATTGACCTCGGCAATCATGTCGTTTTGCCTGGACACCGCGAACGAGGAGCCGACAGAATCACCGGCGACGTACACGACCTCCGTCTGCCATACCTGCCACGGGCCACCGAAGGCATGGGTGATGCCACGTTGCTCCCATGCCCCGTCGGGATAAGTTGTGTGCCCAATTCCATCGGAACCCATGGCGAAAGAGTGCATGACGGTAAAAGGCAGCGTTGGGACCATCGACCAGGCCCATATGCCGCTCGGAAGCTGTTCCAGGTACACTGCGACGATATCCGATGGATCTCGCGCGAGCGCGGTGTAGCGGCCGTCTGGGGTGAAACCACTGAAAATAGGCCAACGTACACCGTCCCACACCCCGATGCAGTTGCCCACAGTTTCGCCTTCAAAGCGACATACCGACAACCCGTCTGGACTCCATCCGAGTCCGGCAATCGTCAAGGCAATCTCTCCTGTAGGCGATTTCGCAACGCCCATCGATGCTATTCCCTGGTAATCAGGATTGGAAAAACGTGTCAGTTCCCACGAGCCACCTTGCTTCAGACGAGAGAAGTAGCCGATCGTCGTTTCAAGCTGAACGTCCCATTTAACGAAGAAAACGACAGGGCCTTGGTTATCAAATGCGAGCGCCCGGCTGCCGAGTACGTCGTCTTTATCGCTGATCTCCGTGACCTTCCACTCGTAGGCGTCGTCAGGCGGCAGATCGGTGTTCCAGTAGCAAAGGTCGGAATGGGGCCACGTGTCGTCATCGCCCGAATCGTCGTCGTTCTCGCCGTCATCGGTGTCATCGTCGATGGTGTCGTCATCGAAATCGTCGTCCGGCCAAGTGTCGTCGTCCAAATCATCATTCGCGTCGTCATCGTCGTCTTGATCGCCATGTGTATCATCGTCCACTGCTGCCGTATCGTCATCACCCCCGCCGTTCCCGTCTGTCGATCCGCAGTCGCACGAAGCAAAGGGCAAAGCAGCCACGCAGCAGAGCGCTGTCATACAAACGATTCGGAGCAGGCGCTCAAGGTCCATTATGGGCAAAGGTTTGTCGGCGCGATTCGAATTAGCAACACGTTGTGACTCGGAACCGACAGGTTGCTAAACGTCCGCGACGAGACGACAGTCCCGAGTGAAGTCCCGGGCCAATCGGCATATGTCGCGGAATTTGGGTTCAACGTAATCGCGCAGGCGTAACCGGTCGTCGCCCCATATTCTGTGCTGATATTCACGTTGTAGTTTAGACTGACGGCTTGGTCGTAGATATTGGCTATTGCGTAGAGCACTTGCGGCTTTTGGAATAACGGTTTGGGATGGACTTTCCACGACGCGTGAATGATCCGATCACCCGCGAAAGCACCGCCGTTAAACGAACAGTCACCGTCTGAGCACGGTTCAATGCATAGATCGTCCAGACAATATGAACCGTCGCACGCAACCATTAGCGGTCGCGGACGTTCATTATAGTGATTGTAGTCGAACGGTGTATATATCGGTGGTGAGCCGCCGAAGGAAAACGTTCCCGGCTTGCGCACGTCTCCGAAAGCGAGAAAATCCCAAATTCGATAGCTCCTTGTCGCGGCGAGCATGCGCAGGAATTTTTCCTTCTCCGGATCTCCGAAAGTCCGCTCGGTGCTGTTAGCGGCTGTGTGCTTCCCAACACCGTCACAATTGGGATTGGAATTTGGGGCCTGATCGTGTTCGGAATCATCGTAGCAGCGTGCCCATCCAAGTTGATACGATTTCCCATCTTCGTCCATATCTGGTAGCGGTATCGATGGATCGGCGTACGCCAGGATGTCAATGGGCACGTTGTCATAGCCAAGCTCGATCATCCCGCCGAACACCAAGTACTCGAGGGCTGCCTGCCAATAAAATATTTCGCCGATGTCGTGGGCTGAATCCTCGCCGCCCGACACGAGCGAGCGGCTCGTATGCACGGCCATCGCCGGGTGATAGACGTAGGCGAGCAGCGGTATTTCTTGCGCCTCCTGCGTCATGATCCAGTAGTCAAAGTACGTGAACTTTGGATCGCAGCCCGCTGCGTCGGCGATGTTGTAACGCCGAATGGGGCCAGTGCTCTGATCGCCTTGATGATAGAAGTCGTAGTGGTCGATGAAAATTTCTGTCATCTGCTCCGTGCCCATGAGATGGTCCCGCGTCGAGCCGTTAAAGCGGATGCCGTTCGTCATGTCTCGCATCGCTTGGTTGAACAACCCGCCGCGACCGACGCGGAAATGCGCAGCCGCAAAAACAACGTCGACGGAACAAACGAACGCCACGACGAGAATTGCCAGTGCCGACCGTCGAAACATCGGACACCTCCCCCCGATTGGATTTTACGAGACGGCATCGTTGGAGTTCCAAAAGAAATTTGCTCCTTTCCATTTGCGGCTGTCAAGGCATTTGCGAGCGCCATGCGCTATGGCGCAAGTCGTGGCGCGCGCGCGGACGGGGTGGAGGCCGGATGGAGGTTGTTTCGGCGACAGCGCCGCGGCGGGTGTGCGGGTCAGGCGTTTTGGACGATTCCTGGCTTTGATCGGGAGAAATTCGCCTGTATCCGGCGCACGCGGGCGCACCGGTCCACCGGCTGAAAACGTATTGAAATTCATGCGGAATAGATGAAAACAAACGAAAATTTTCGGGTCGCGGGCGCGTTTCCCGCCATTTTTCCTTGACCCCCTTTAATCCGATTGCCTATGATGAAAAGGTGGTTCGCATGGCTCCCTTGGGGGATGCCGATGACGCGCGGTCGACCATGGCCGCTACCGCAACGGGCGAAAACGGACGCCTACTTTTGAAGGAAGACAGCACGCCGGGTTCGTAAGGTTTTCGGTGCGCAAAACGTGGCCCGTCCGCCCGCATTCGAACAGGGGGAATGTGCCATGTACGCAGAGCAACCGGCGAAGACCGACCTGAAACGCAAGATCCGTTACATCACCCACATCGACCAGATCGAGCAGATCCCGGAGGCTGAACGCGAACGGCTCAAACCCGTCGCGGAGAAGTTCGCCTTCCGGATCACGGACTACTACCTGGACCTGATCGACTGGAACGATCCCGACGATCCGATCCGCCACCTGATCATCCCGCGCGAGGCCGAGCTTCGCCCGTGGGGGCGCCTTGATGCCTCGAATGAGGCTTCGGTGACCGTCGCGCGCGGCTGCCAGCACAAGTACACCGACACCGCGCTGCTGCTTTGCAACGAAGTGTGCGGGGCGTATTGCCGATACTGCTTCCGCAAGCGGCTATTCATGCCCGACAACCACGACGCCTCGCTCGACGTGTCCGAGGGCGTCAAATACATCGCCGGTCATCCGGAGATCACCAACGTGCTGCTCACGGGCGGCGATCCGCTGCTGATGGCGCCCAAGAAGCTCATCGAGATCATCGCGAAGCTGCGCGCCATTCCGCACGTGAAGATCATCCGCATCGGCTCGAAGATGCCCGCGTTCAATCCGTGGGTCATCCTCGACCGGCCCGAGCTTCTCGAAGGTCTGTCGAAGTATTCGCGCCCCGGCCGGCGCATCTATCTGATGGCGCACTTCGATCACCCGCGCGAGCTGACCGAGCCGGTCGGCCAGGCGCTCGACCGCGTCATCAAGGCGGGCGTCATCACCGTGAACCAATGTCCGATGATCCGCGGCGTGAATGACAAGGTCGAAACGCTCGCGGAGCTGTTCCGCAAGCTGTCGTTCGCGGGTTGCCCGCCATATTACCTGTTCCAGGGCCGCCCCACCGAGGGCAACGAGCCCTACGAGGTACCGATCGTCGAAGGCTTCCGGATCTTCGACGCCGCGCGGCGCCATGTCTCGGGCCTCGCCGCACGCGCCCGCATGGCGATGAGCCACGAGACGGGCAAGATCGAGATTCTCGCGATCGACGCGGCGCACATCTACATGCGTTACCACCGCGCGAAACACAAAAGCGACCGCGGCCGTTTCATGATCTTTGAGCGCGACGATAACGCCTACTGGCTCGACCAGCTCAAGCCCGTCACCGTCGCCGCGGACGACGGACCGGCCAAGCGGACCGGCTACGGCCGCCGCGCGGGCGACGCGGTCGCGGATGTGCCGATCGCGTGAATGAAGGCTGGAAGGCTGAAAGGCTGGAAGGCTGGAAGGTCGTCGCAAGAAACTAATGGGATTCTTCGGGGCGCGATCCGTCGCGCCCCTTGTTTTTTGCCGTGGCCCCTTGGGGCCAACTGGCCTATAATCAAGGCCAAGTGGCCCGACAGCGGAGGTCGACGTGCAAAAAGCTCACGCGCCAAAACGCGAAATCAACGAAATCGATGACCGCGTTCGCGAACTGGAAACGCGGCAAACCGAGCTCGATCAGCAAATTTCCGAGGTTCGTCGCGAAATCAGAAAACATGCGCCCGAAGGAAAGACCGACGCCCGTCACGCGGCGAAATCGTCCACGCGCGAACGTTCGCTGCGCGGCCGGGAAAGCGAGATTTCGAAGAAATTTCTTGCGGATCTGTTCGGCAACAAGGATTGGAGCGCCGTTTACGCCGACATCCAGGAAGGGATTGCAAAAAAGGCGTTCAACGCCGCAACCGTCGAGTCGTTTCTCGAACAGGCGTTCCTGGACGAGACGACGCGCGCGTCGTTTCGCCCGTATCTCGTCTCCGACAGTTCGTGGAAGCGACGCCGAAAGGAAAAGACGCCGCTTTCGAATACCGAAGTCGAAAGGATGACCAATGTCGGTCTTGTCGCGCGCAGAGCTTTTCACATTTGGACGGAACCCGGACGGCCGTTCGCCGAAAAATTCCTGACGTCGCCGCACCCGCTATTGGATGGCCAATCGCCCGTGAATGTCGCGGTGTCGGAAGGCGGTTTGCAGGTCGTTTTGGATCTGATCGCCCGCATCGAAGAAGGCGCGCCTGTCTGATGTCGCTTCGTGCGGTTCGCGTCTGCGCGCGAACGTTTGATCCGCGACAAACGTCCGGCCTCGAAAATCGATGGAACGCCAGGGGCCAGCATGTGTTGTATCTCGCCGAACACTTTGCGACGGCGGTTCTCGAAAACCTCGTTTATACCAAGAGGACGCCAACTCCGGCGCATGCGAAATGGGTCACGATACCCGATGGCGTTCACGTCGAAGAACGGAAAATCGCTGAACTGAACAACCTGTTTCCGGGATGGGACCACATCAAAGATAAGAGCGTGTCACGAAATATCGGCGCCGCATGGCTGGCAAGCGGCACAAGCGCGTGCCTCCTCGTACCGTCGGTGCCGGGGCGACCGTTTGAACGTAACATCGTCCTGAACGTCGATCACCCCGACTATACGAGGCTCCTTTGGGATCCGACCGTGGATTTACCTTGGGATCCGCGGCTTTTCGGATAATCGGGACAAACCTCTAACTCACCAGCCTCGGCTCGCAGATTTCCCTCACGCGCTCCGTCGTTGCGGTGAACATTGCCACAAGCGCGGCGCCGTTCTTTTCGCCGACCATGCGTGCGAGCATGTCGAGTTCGTGTCCCGGCGCGGGCAGGAGGCTCACCGGCCGCGGATAAAGCGCACGCAGGGCGCTTTCGATGCGCTTGAGCGTGCGTACCGCCGTCGTGAGCGTTTCGCCATCGGCTTTTGATAATAAACCGCATTCGGCCGCCGCGGCGATCGCGTGGCGCGTGGCGTTTGAAGCAGGCGGGACGCCTGCGCTCCCGGCGAACGTTCCGCGCATCGCGGGGAAATCGCGGCCGTGACGTAGCTGCAAGCCGCCGATCAGAAACTCGATGTCCGACAGGCCGCCCGGAGAGGTCTTCGCGTCGAGCCGCCCCGCCGGTGTCTCGGCGACGACGCGGCCACGGATGTGCGCAAGGTCCGCCGCCCGCGCGCCGGGAAGGCCGGGCGCGAAAAGCACGTCGTCGAACGACGCGACGAGATCGCGCGCGGGCCCGCCGCACACCGCCGTCGCGCGCAGCAGCGCGAGGCGCGTGGTGACCGGCGCGGCATCGCGATAAAAGGCGCGAGCGGCCGCGACCGTGGACACGAGCGTTCCCTGATCGCCATGCGGACGCAGTCGCACGTCCGTACGAAACAGGCGCCCGCCGCCGGATCTGGATTCGAGCTCGCGTAACAAGCGGCGCGCAACCCTGGTCGTCTCGCCGACCGCCTGGGCGTCGCCGCACAAAAACACGAGGTCGATGTCGGAGTTCATGACCGGCTCGCCGCCGCCGGCGCTGCCCAAAAGCAGAACGCCAAGCGCACCGGCGTCGATGCCCGCGTGCGCCGCGGCGAGCGGCGCGAGCGCGCGAAGCACGCCGCGCGCCATCGCGGCGATGAGCGTCCAGGCGGCTTCGGGCTCATCGGGGCGATACATCTCCTCGAGCGCGATTTGCAGTTCGAGGATCGTCTTTTGTCGGCGGATCGCGGACAGGCGCGCGGCCTCGTCGCCATCCCCCGCCCCGTCGACGACGGAGCGCTCCACCTCGACCGGCCCGCCGGAGACGTCCTGCGCGACGAACAGCGGCACGAACGCCTCCGGGTGATCGAGCATGAGATCGGACAGATACGAGCCGCGGCCGAGCAGGCGGATCAGCACCTCGGCCATCTTGTCGTCGTCCGCGAGCATCGCGAGGGTGGTCATCGGCGCTTGGTGGCTCGTGACGAACCGCGCAAAACCGCGCAGCGCGCCCATCGGATCCGGCGCGGAGGCCGCCAGGCGGGCGATCTTCGGCGCCAGTCGTTCGATCAACGCGCCAAGGCCCGGCAACGGGCGCGTGGCCGGCTCGTCGTGAATCTTCGCCAGAATCTCGAACGCCTCGGCGGGGTCGGGAATCCCGACAGCCGCGAACTCCTGCTCGGCGCGACGGCGCGCGGCCGTCACCAGCAAAACGGGCGCCTCGGCCATCGGCGCCGGTGCGTCCTCGGAAGCGCCATCGGCCTGTGCAAAAAGCGCATCGAATATCTCGCCGACGCGGCGACGCCAGCCGTCGTAGGCCAGCATCAGCTCCTTGCCGTTCGAGAGCCCAAGGCTTCGCGCGAGGGCGTCGCGTGTCGATTCGCCGGCGGGTATGCGGTGATTCTGCCGGCCGTCGAGCATCTGAATGCGGTTTTCGAGGCGGCGCAAAAAGAGATACGCGTCCGTCAGCGTCGCAAGATCGTCCGCGGGCAAAAGTTCGTTGGCCGCTAGCTGCGCGAGCGCCTCGCGCGTACCGGGCGTGCGTAGCGCCGGCAGGCGTCCGCCGTAGAGAAGCTGATACGTCTGCACGACGTACTCCAACTCGCGGATGCCGCCGCGCGAAAGCTTGACGTTCTCGTCCCCGCCCGCCGCGACGAGCACCTCCGCGTCGATGCGCCGCTTGATCCGCCGCAGTTCCGCGAGCGCGCGCGGGTCCATGTGACGGCGATAGACAAACGGCCGGATGCCGTCGACGAAACCGCGCCCGATCGAAAGATTTCCCGCGACCGGCCGCGTGCGCACGAGCATCTGCCGCTCCCACGCCTGGCCGAAGAGTTCGTAGTGCGTCTCGGCGTGAGCCTGCGAGCACGCGACGGGGCCGAATTGCCCGCCGGGCCGAAGTCGAAGATCGACGCGAAGCCCCGCGCCGTCCGGGCCGAGCAGGTCGGACGTGCGGCGTGCGACGAAACCGGCCCACTCGACCATCGACGTGCCGTGGCCGGTTTCCGTTTCGTCGTCGCCGAACAGGAAAACGATGTCGATGTCGGACGACGCGTTCAGCTCGCGTCCGCCAAGCTTGCCCATCCCCAGGATGACGACGGGCCGGGTGAAACCCGCTCCCTGACGGTCGCGGTTCGTATCGCGGGTGAGACCAGTATCGGCGGCGAAACCGGTATCGGCGCTTGCTGCCGGTGCACCGAACCTCTCGTTCGCCTCGTGCGCGGCTTGCGCCAGCGCCAGCGCGCAAGCGATCTCCGCCGGCGCGGTGTGCTCGATAAGCGCGGCCCACGCGTCGCCCTCGTCCGCCAGATCGAATAGGGCCGCGCGCGCCTGTGCCAGGGCACGCCATTCCTTGATCGTCCGCGGCGAAAGCCCCGACGCCTCGCCGAGCTTTTCGGCATCGCCAAGATGCGTCGCATGCGCGACGAATGCCGACGGCGGCGGCCCGTCGAGCACGTCGAGAAGCTGGTCGCGCGCGAGGTGCGTCGCCCAGGGGCTCGATCCCGCGAGGATCGCGAGGCGCGATAGGCGCGCCGGGGCAAAAAGATCCTCCACGCGCGGATGATCGACAAGCTCGGCGAGCCCCGTCAGCGCGCGCGGCGGATCGAACGAGGCGAGCGCGGCCGCGAGAGCCGCCTCCACGTCGCGCCCCGTCGCGCGGATGCGCGCCAGATCGTCGCGCGTGCGCGCCGCAAATACGCGATCGCCGGTCGGCTCGCCGGCAAGCAGTCGGCGCGCGATCTCGGCGATGTCGGTCATGGTGTCAGAAATTCTGGTACGCGTTCGGGACGCCCTGTCGATACAGGCCGTTCGCCGTTTCGAGCGTCGTTTCAAGGATCCAGGCGTCGTTTTCGTCGCGGCGCTGAATCGCGACGGTGACAAGCGCGTCGTGCCAGATGGCGCCGCCGACCAGAGCCCCCCGATCGTCGATCACAAGGCCGCTCGCGGCGTGCGCGGGATCGGCCAGCACGGTGACATCGAAGCGCAGATCACCCTTGGTCGCGCGCAGCGCGAAATCGGCGTCGCCCTTCTCCATCTCCTTGGCGATGACATCGAGGTCCTGCGTGCGCATCTCAAAGATCTGTCCGTCGATCGAAAGCACGAGCATGATCGCCGGTATCGGGAACGGGCCCAGCAGCAATTCGCCGCCAAACAACGCCAGGGATGCGCCGTCGCCGTCGAAATGCGGCGCGAGCACCGCGAATGTCGCACCCGGAAATTTTTCGCCCCAGAAATGATCCTCGAGGGCGGGCGCGTTGGCGAACGCGATGCGCTGCCCGTCCACGACGATCGCGCCGGTGGCCGCCGCGGTCACGGCGTTGACATGCCAGTTGATCGGAAAGCCCGGAATGTTGGTCAGAAGTCCCATGGTGTCCGGCCAGTCGGCGCCGACATCGACGGTGAACTCGAACTCCACCGCGTCGCCGTGGGTAAACGCCCCGCGCACAACGGACTGCGTGCCGCGGATATCGGCCACCGCGACGTCGCCGATCTGCCGGCTCGCCGAAAACTCGCGCGTCGAGGCCAGCGCGCGCCGAGGCGCGTTGAACATGGTGCCGGTGACCTCGACGATCGCGGCGCGCGTCTCGGGATCGTCCGACCCTGGGTTTGCGACGCCCATCGTGACGGTGAACGCGTGCCCTTGAGCGGGCATCGCGACATGCCAGCTCCAGACCTCGAAATACGGATCGCGCAGGCCGTCCCAGTGATAGCGGTCGGGGTCGGTCGACGGCCAATCCAGCGAGACGCCTTTCCCGAACGGCTCGTCCTCGTCCTCACAGCCGGCCGCGAAAAGGGCGCAACCGGCCACCAGAACGGCGATGACACACAGGCGGCGAAAGCACGGGGCGGTATCCATAAAGCGATTTCTTAACATTTTGGCGAAGACCCTTGTTTTTTCGGCCTTTTCAAGTATGCGCCTCTTTGACACGCGCCGCCGGCTCGGCTATGATCCGATTCCTCTTGGGGAATCGGGGTTGGGTGCAAGGCATTCGTCGCGGCATGGATCCTAACGTCGAAAAACGCACGTCGGAGCGCCGGGACGCCCTCCTTCCGGTCGATTATTACGTCGACCGGAACAGACTGCATAAGCATCATCTGAGCGTCAATATCAGCGAGGGCGGAATCTTCATCCGCACCAAAAACCCGCTGAAGGTCGGCGACGAGCTCGATGTCATCGTTTCGCTGTTCAATCAAAAGGAGCCGGAGTCGCCGCCGCGGCGCGTGGCGATCCACGGCCAGGTGCGCCATATCCGCCGCGCGCGCGGAGACGTTTACGATCCGCTGGCCGGCATGGGCGTGCAATGGCTGGACCTGGACGGCAGCACGTGGAACGAGATCGAAGGCACCGTCCTCGGGCGCGACGAAAGCGCCGCGGAGCGCTCGGCCGAGGCGCTGCGGGAAATGCGGGCGCTCACTCGCCTGTCTCCTCCGACGCAGGCGGAGCACTGACGAGGCCGAGATAAGCGATCAGTCCGCGATCGATTGCGGCGAGTTCGCTGTCCGTGATTCGTCCCAGCCGACGCTGGATTCGCCGATGATCGATCGCGCGGATCTGATCGATCAGCGCATACGAATCATGCGTCAAACGGCTGCCTTTTCCTGGTGAAATTCGCGGATAGAGAATACCGATGCCTGCTGTGCGCGTAACCGGAATGATCGCAACGATGCCGAAACGTTGCGCATCAGAAGTATCGGGACTGCTGACGACAACGCACGGGCGAAAACCGCGTTGTTCATGACCGATCGTCGGGCTGAGGTTTGCGAAAACAATCGTGCCGCGCTCAAGAATCACTCGGTTTCCTCGACCCAACCCTTGCCTTCGACCCATCGGATTGGCGTTCCCGCACTGGGGTCAACGAGACCCTCGTCGCCTTCGGGTAGCCCCGCGGCCCAGTCGGCCAATCCTAGTTCGGCAAATTCTTCCGATTCCGGATGCGGATTTTCGTAAGATAATCGAAGACCCTCATGGAGCTGTCGGGCAAGTTCGTGTTCAATCGCCAGCCGGATGAAATCGCTTCGATCTTTTCCGGACATTTCCAGATGACGCAGCAGTTCCTTCGGCAACTCCACTTCAATTTTTTCCGTCGCGGCCATATCGACCTCCTTCGAAAAGGATAACGCAACGCGGGGCCGAATCCTACCGGCGCGCGAACGAATCAGTCGGCGAGGTTCATCCCGCCGTGCTCCACGGGTTCGAGCGGATCGGCGATCTCCGTGAACGGATCGACGCGGTAGAGGTAGGTCGACCAGGTGCTGTTGGCGATGAAGCGCAGCCCCGCCGCGTCGGCCGCCTGCGACTTGTGCGGCCGCGTGTGTTCGGCCATTTGCTCGGCACACGACATGCCGTCCGAACAATATTGCAGCAGGTCGAATTTTTCGCTCGGCGTCTCGGGATCGGCGATACCGATCACGCGCGCGAGCCACCACTTGGAAAGCAAATAATACGTGTTCGGCACGCGCCACGGATCGCCGGGCACGTCGGCCTTGGGATCGGCCGCCATCCGCACACCCGCCATGGCGAACCGGCTGGCGAGCTGATGTTCCGGGTGCCCCGTGCCGCCCTGCGTCGGGCCGAGGGCGAAAATTACGTCGGGGCGGAAGCGGCGGATCGCCGCCGCGATCTTCAGCGTCGGGTCGCCCTTGTCGATCCACATCCGCGCCAACTCGTGGCGCGGCGGAAAGCTCTCCACCGGAAGCGGCGCGTTGAAGTAGCGCTCGTGCTGAAGGATCGCGTCGTACTCGTACGCGACCTCCATCAGCTCGCGATGCCGCCAGTCGCCCAGGTTGTCGCCGCAGCCGGTCGGCACGTGACACGCGCCGCCGTCACCGTGCGTGAGGACGAGAAGATACACCTCGCCGTTCGCGGCCGCCTTCGACAGCACGCCCCCGGCGAACCCCTCGTCGTCCGGATGCGCGGCCACCCACATGACGCGCACGGGACCGTCGAGAATTTCGTCGAGCGTCTTTTCGACGCCGTCCTTCGGCACGATCCGCGCGCCGCAGGCGGAGGCGAAAGTCAACGCGACGAACGCCGCGATCATTCGGTATTTCATGGCGGTGTTTTTACGACGCGGACGGTTATGTGTCCATGCCGCCTCTCAATCCGCCACGACCGCATCTGCGAGCTTCTCGCGGACGACATTCGCGATCTGCCGGGCCAGGACACGGTTTCCGCGGCCGCCGGGATGGACGGGATCGTAGAAAAGCTCCTGGTTCATGGGCTCGGCGAGAAATCCGGGAATGACGTCGACGAAGGGGTGTCCGTGGCGCCGCGCAAACTGTTCGGGAATTCCCCGGTAGGTGCTCGCGCGGTATCCCGGCGTGCCGGGCTGCAGGCCCTGAGCCCGCAGCGCCTCGATCTGCGATCGATCAGGTGGATGAAAAAAGATGAGTTTAAATCCGTCCTCCCGGCCCATCGCGTCAAACCGCTCGAGATCGGCCCACAAATCCATCTGCGCGTGATAATTTGTGAACGTGTCCGATCCGGCATTCATCGGATCAAGGACGAGCCCCACGGGCGGTCCTTTGATCAGACGTCGCATCGTTCGATAAATTTCGCTCTTGGCCAAATATCGCCGCGCCGTGTAGAGCCGCTTGAACCGCTCCCTCTCCAGTTCGCGCCGATAGAGGTAGACATCCCGCCGCCCGTCCCCTTGTCCACCTACAACCAACACGTCCGGTCGCCATTTTCGCAATAGGCGCTGGAATAGCAGAAGCTGTTGGAGGAGGCACGTTCCGGGCAGCCCCGCGTTGAAAACCTCCACACGCCCTTCGCCAAAATCCTTCTCCAACTCGACTTGCAGACGATAGGGATACGAGTCTTCGAGAGGACCGTAACCGGCGGTCGTGGAGTCGCCCATGCAGATGACGCGGCGGAGGCCGGGTGTCCGCTCGCGTGGGAGGGGTTTGCCGCGAAATCCATGCTCATTGAGGTGTTCGCCGTCCTTGGAGTACGGGTACACGGTGCCGGGCAACATCACATATTCGATGTCATAGATGTCGGAATAGACCTTGTCGACATTCGCGCGAGCGATTCCGGACACGCGCAACAGCGCTTCGAGCGAGACCAGAATCGCGATCACTACGATACCCGCAAACCGGATCCGGGTTGTGTTACGGACGAGGTTGTGCGCGTACCACGGGATGGGCCGAATCGGCATGGCGCGACCTCAGCGAACTCCGGACGCGCGCCACGGCGCGGCACGCCCGTCTAAGCGCAACGTGCTTCCGGAAACGTGCGCCGCAACCCGACGGCGTTTGCACGGCGCCGGCAAAAACGCTCCGTCAACACCCGCAACAGCCGTCGTCGTCGTCGTCATCATCACCACCGTCGTCGTCGTGGGTGGCGTCGTCATCGTCGTCATCGTCGTCGCCCGCGCCGTCGTCGTCAGAGTCGTCGTCATCCGCGTCGTCGTCGTCCGCGTCGTCGTCGTCGTCGCCGCCCGTAAGAAGCGGAACCGTGTATCGCGCCGTGACGATCGCGGCGCCGTCGCCGTCGTCGTAACCGATCACCACGTACAGGAGCCCGGTATCCGAAAACGCCATCATGGCGCTTGACTCGCCCACGTCGGTGTCGTCTCCGAAGATATCCTTCGAGACCTCGAGCGTACGCGGCACGATTTCCTCCTTCGCATCACCTGACGCGACGGCCATGTCGGCGACGTAAACTTCTACGTCGAGTTGGTCGTCCGCGGGCGTCACAAGATTCGAGACCGCGACCAGGTTGCGATACGCCGTGACATCGGCGAGTACGGCGTCGTCTCCCTGCGCCGCGAGCTTCGTAAACGAGCCCGCCTCGTCGCCGTCCTCATCGTACGCGCGCAGGACGATTTCCTCGCCGGCGGACTTGAACGCAAGCCGCGCGCCCAGGAAATACCGTCGCGGTTCCACAAAATCGAACCCGGGGGAATAGTCGCCGCCGAGGAGCCGGTCGGACGACTCGTCATCCCACGCCGGCCAGCCGGAAACGGGATCGCCCGGATTCTGCGGATCGACGATATAGACCTTCGACGTCTGAAACGAGCCGAGATCGAATTCGTTGTAGAGAAGGTGCGCCTCGCCTTCCGGCCCGGGAAAGAAATCGACGAGAATTTCGTTCTCGGTTCCGTCGGGAAGGTATTCGACGCTGAACGTCGTGCCGCCGAACTCGTCAAATCCTTTCACGAAGCCGCCCGCCTGGAGGCCCGGCGTCAGGACGGAACCGGCGACGATCGCCCCGGATCCGTTGGGCAGAAGGTGCAATCCGCGCGTGTGGCCGCCGTCCGAGGCCTTCCAGGTCTTCGTCCAGTCCCACTGGGCGGTCAACGACGGGCTGTCGACCGCGATGCGGCCCAGGAAGGCGTTTTCGCCAAAGGCGTCGTCGACGGCATAACCGGTGGCCCACAGGGTATTGTTCACGGCCAGAACCCGGAGCCCGCATCCGAATTGATCGTTTAGGTTGAAATTCACGGTGAAGCCTTCGAGCGCGGACTCGCCCGGATCGACGCCGGTGAAAAAGTCGCCGCCAAACGATCCCGTGAATCCGACCCCGCCGCCGGCGATTCCGGTGACGGAAAAAAGCCCGGCCCAGGCCGGATCGACAAAAGTAATCAGATCGGAAACCTCGCCGCCGTCGAAGTTCGTCGCATCGTCGACGCCGAAGGCGCCCGCGGCGTAGCCGCCCTGCCCGTAGCCATAAAAGCCGACCCACAAGGGGTTGCGGGCGGGGCCGTTACTGATGCTTGTTGCGTGGAAATTCTCGAAAGCGGCCGCGAGTTCGGGGTTCAATTTCGATAGATACAGCGATCCCTCGAAATCGAAGTCGCCCGCGTCGTCGTCAGCCGCAGCGCCGCTCGCGGCGAAAAGCAACAGTCCGGCCACCAGAAATCGAAAACGCCTCACATCGCACCTCCATTCGGGCCGCAAGCCCGCCTGTCCGATCGAAATGTTGAGGGGCGAATATACTCGAATTCGCGGGAGGCGGATCGAAAAAATTCGCGTCAGGCGGGGGCGGATACAGTCGCGGCCTCGGCGCGCGAGGCTTGCGCCGGCAAATCCGTCAGCGGCCCCGCGGCGCGGGCGGCGCGAAGCGCGTTCGCGATGGAGACAACGTCGATCGCCTCCTGCGTGAGCGCGCCGGCCACGGGGGGGAGAAGGCCGAACGCCGCGAATCCCATCCCCACGACGGAAAGCGCCATGCCGCCCACGGCACTTTGCAGCGCGATCGACAAAAAGCGCCGCGAGATGTGCAAAAGCTCGTCCACCTTGTCGAGCGTGGGGTTCAGGATCACCGCGCCCGCGGCCTGCGACGCGGGGTCGTTCGATGTACCGAACGCGACGCCCACCGTCGCCATGGCGAGCGCGGGCGCGTCGTTAATGCCGTCGCCGATCATCAGCGTCTGCGCGAGGCGCGTTTCCTCCTTCACGATACGCACCTTGTCCTCGGGGCTTGCCTCCGCGTGGATCTCCGTGATGCCGACGCGGCCGGCGAGGTGCTCCACCTCCGAGCGCCGGTCGCCCGAAACCAGAAGCACGCGCCTTATCGTGTGACGCGGCCCGAGATGGCTGACGAACGAATGCGCCTCGTCGCGCGGCTCATCGCGGAACGCGAGCGTCGCGGCCCACGCGCCGTCAATCATCACGACCGCCTCGAGCCCCGCGTCCCGGCCGGGGATGGCGTGCTCCGGCATCTCGCCGGCGTCCGCGAGTTTGCGCCGGCTCGTCAGATACACCTCGCGCCCGTCGACGTGGCCGGTCAGGCCGCGGCCGGGCTGCTCGCTCACGTCGGCGACCTTCGCGTCCGCAAGGCCGCGCGATTTCGCCGCCTCGACGACCGCCACGGCGAGCGGGTGCTTGGAATACGCCTCGAGCGCGGCCGCCAGGCGCAGCGCCTCGTTTGCGTCGATTCCCGGCGCGGCCATGACTTCGGTCAGCACGGGACGGCCGAAGGTGAGCGTGCCCGTCTTGTCGATGATCGCGGTGCGGCAGCGGTCGATGCGCTCGAGCACCGTCGGATCCTTGATGATGATGCCGCGCCGGGCCGACAGCGAGATCGACGCGATGAGCGCGACGGGGATCGCGATCAGAAGCGGGCACGGCGTGGCGACGACCATCACCGCGAGAAAACGGATCGGTTCGCCGGTCGCGGCCCAGGCGGCGACGCCGATGCCAACGGCGATCGGCGTATAAAGCGCGCCCAGCCGATCGGCCAGGCGCCGGATGCGCGGGCGCGTCATCTCGGATTGGCGCATCACCTCCATGATCTTCGCGTAGCGCGAATCGACGGCGCGCCGCGTCGCGCGGATCGTCAGCGCGCTTTCGCCGTTCACCGCGCCGGAGATCACCGCGGAACCCGGCGCCTTGCTCATGTCGTACGGCTCGCCGGTGAGGTACGCCTCGTTCATCGTACCGTGCCCCTCGATCACCTCGCCGTCCGCGGGGCACGCCTCGTGCGGCAGCACGACAAGAAGATCGCCCACCGCGATGGCGTCGATCGCGATGTCGACGAATCGCTCGCCGTCTTTGCGATGCGCGACGCTCGGCATGCGCGCGGCAAGCGCCGCAAGTGCGCTGGAGGCGCGGCGCACGGCAAAGCTCTCGAGCGCCTGCCCGCCCGAGAGCATCAGCACCACAAGCGCGCCCGCCAGGTACTCGCCGAGAATGACCGACGTGACGATCGCGACGCCGGCGAGAACATCGGAACCGAAATCCGCGCGCAGAAGATCGCGCGTCAGCTCGTAGAGGAGCGGCACGCCGCCGAGCGCAAGCGCGGCATAAAGCGGAAGGTTCGCGTGGGGAGAATCGAAAACGAAGCGGAGGAGAAGATGCGCGGCGAGGGAAACAAGCGTGAACGCGGCGATGGCCGCCGACCGAGAAACGCCGCGGAAGTCGAACATGGGAGAGCTTTGGATTCTCTCCCGGCCGGCATTTACCACCGCGTCCACGCAACCTGTGTCTTGCCAAAGAGAATCGTCATTCAACCCACTCATACGCTAGTCCTCTCGCGCCTTTATGTCCGGCAAGACAACTTGACGCGCGTCAAGCCGCGCGGCCGCGTTCGTACCAATTCTATCGGGATGAGCCAGATCGCCTGAACGACACGCGCACGATGCGCCGCCACACGGGAATTCCCGCGGCGCGGCACGTTTCGGCGCCTCTCAGCTTGACGATGCCAAGCCGCGCCCGCAAGCTTTGTCCGTCATCCATTCGTCAGGGGAACGCATGTCGGACATGACGGGGCGCGTCGTTCTGGTGACCGGCGCGACAAGCGGAATCGGATTTGTCACCGCGCGCGAATTGCACAGCATGGGCGCGTCGGTCATCGTGCACGGCCGCACCGAAGAAAAAGCCCGGCGCGCGATCAACGACATCGCGCGCGACGCCGCTCGCCTTCACGCGGCCGCGGGCGATTTCGAATCGCTCGACGACGTGCGACGCATGGCGGCGGATATCAAGGCGCGCTTTCCGAAAATCCACGTGCTCGTCAACAACGCGGGCCTGTGGTCGCCAAAACGCGAGGAGACGCGCGATGGCTTCGAGAAGCACTTCGGCGTCAACCACCTCGCGCCGTTTCTGCTGGCGAACCTCCTGCTCGATAACATCCGCGCGGGCGCGCCGGCGCGCGTCGTCAACGTCGCCTCGCGCCTGCACCGCCTCTCGCGCATCGACTTCGACGACCTGCAATTTCACAATGGCTACAAGAGCCCCGTCGCCTACGGGCGCAGCAAGATCGCGAACATCATGTTCTCGCGCGAGCTGGCGCGGAGAAACTCGCCGGACGTGCTGACCTCGAACAGCCTGCACCCGGGCGGCATCTCCACGAACATCACGCGCGGCAAGAGCTGGTGGATGGACGCCCTGACCGCGGTGGCGGATCGCGTCTTTCTCATCTCGCCGGAAGAAGGCGCGAAGACGCAGATCTACCTGGCAAGCTCGCCGGAAGCGGAGGGGGTGACGGGAAAATATTTCGCAAAGTGCCGCGAGGCGACGCTCTACCCCACCGCGCGTGACGACGCCGACGACGCGCGCCTGTGGGACGAAAGCGCGAAGCTGGTGGGATTGTGATGTCGAGGATTCGCAATGTCAGTGCCGTTTGCGATGTCAGTGCCGCTTGCGATGTCAGGGCCGCAAACGGAGCGAAGCGGAGTGCGCGGTCGGCCACGACCCGGCATTGGCGCATTCGCGATGTCAGGGCCGCAAACGGAGCGAAGCGGAGTGCGCGGTCGATACCGCCCCGGAATTGGCGCATTCGCGATGTCAGGGCCGCAAACGAAGCGCAGCGGAGTGCGCGGTCGGCCACGCCCCGGCATTGGCGCATTTGCGATGTCAGGGCCGCAAACGGAGCGAGGCGGAGTGCGCGGTCGGCCACGACCCGGCATTGGCGCATTCGCGATGTCAGGGCCGCTTGCGATGTCAGGGCCGCAAACGGAGCGAAGCGGAGTGCGCGGTCGGCCACGCCCCAGCATTCGCGCATTCGCCATCGGACACGGGCACGCGCACGGGATCAGGCCTAACCCATGTCCGAACTCCTCATCATCCGCCACGGACAGGCGAGCTTCGCCGGCCAAGGCAGCTACGACGTGCTCTCGCCGATCGGCCAGGAGCAGGCGCGCCTTCTCGGCGCACGTTTTCGCGAGCGTAACGTCGCCATCGACGTGTGGCTCTCCGGCACGCTCGACCGCCAGATGCGTTCCGCCGAAATCGCCATGGAGGAATCGCACGCGACGCCGCTTCTCACCGATCCGCGCTTCAACGAGCACGACACGTTTACGATCATCCGCGCGCAGGCCGAGGCGATCGTCGCGGAAGATCCCCTTTACGCCGAGGCGATCGAGAACATGTTCGCCGACCGCCGCGCCCTGGCCCGCGTGCTCCAAACGGGCCTTTCACGCTGGGCATCCGGCGATCACGAAATCGCGGGCGTCGAACGTTTTGCGGAATACCGCGACCGCGTCGCCGGGGCGATCCACGCGGTGATGCAGGCCGAGGGACGCGGGCGGCGCATCGCGATCGTCACCTCCGGCGGGCCCGTCGGGCTGTCGATGCAGATGGCGCTCGGACTTTCCGATACCGCGGCGATCCTGCTTGGCACCAACGTGCGCAACATGTCGGTCACGACCTATCGTTTCCGCGAGGATTCGATGACGCTGCTTGAGTTCAACAACGTCGCGCATCTCGAGGACGCGCGCGACCCGCGGCTGGTGACCTTTCTCTAGGGGGACGGCGATGGATTTTTCGATCGACAGCCAGACGCGCGACCTGCTCGCCCGCGTCCGCGCGTTCGTGGACGAGGATTTGATTCCGTTCGAGACGCGCGCGTTCGCAGGGACGGAAAATCCCTTGCGCCTGCTGGACGAAAAACGCGAGCGCGTAAAGGAGCTTGGCCTGTGGGCGCCGCCGCATCCGAAAGAGCATGGCGGCATGGGCCTTGGCCTCGTGACGCACGGCCTCGTCTCCGAGGAGCTTGGCCGCACACCGCTCGGGCACTACGTCTTCGGCTGCCAGGCGCCGGACGCGGCGAACGTCGAGATCCTCCACACGTTCGGCACCGACGAACAGAAGGCGCGGTGGCTTGGACCGCTCGTCGCCGGCGAGATTCGCTCCAGCTTCGGCATGACCGAGCCGGAGAACCCCGGCTCGAATCCCACGATGCTGAGCACGACCGCCGTCGCCGACGGCGACGATTGGGTCATCAACGGGCGCAAGTGGTTCACCACCGGCGCGGACGGCTCCGCGTTCTGCGTCGTCATGGCGATCACGCACCCCGACGCGCCGATCTACACGCGCGCGTCGATGATCCTCGTGCCCACGGACACGCGCGGCTATCGCCTGGTGCGCAACATTCCGGTGATGGGCCACGCGGGCGGCGGGCCGTTTTCGCACGGAGAAGTCGAATTCGAAAACTGCCGCGTACCGCGCACGAACACACTCGGCGGAGAGGCGTTCGGTTTTGCCATCGCGCAGGAACGCCTGGGGCCCGGCCGCATCCACCACTGCATGCGCTGGCTTGGCATCTGCAAACGCGCGTACGAAATGATGTGCGCCTACGCGGCAAAGCGCCCGATCCATCCGGATGGCCGTCCACTCGGCACCAAGGGCATGGTGCAGGGATGGATCGCCGAATCCGCCGCCGAGATCGAAGCCGCGCGCTGGATGGTGCTGCACGCGGCGTGGAAGATCGAGCAGATCGGCCAGAAGGAGGCGCGCGACGAGGTATCGCTCATCAAGTTCCACGTCGCGAACGTGCTGCAGCGCGTCGTCGATCGCGCGATCCAGGTGCACGGCGGGCTTGGCGTCACGGATGACACGATCCTCGCGCACTGGTATCGCCACGAGCGCGCCGCGCGCATCTACGACGGCGCCGACGAGGTGCACAAGGAATCGTTCGCGCGCCGCACGCTGCGCCGGTACGGGATGGCGAAATGAGCGCGCCGTTTGTCGATCGCGCCAAACCCGTGCGCGCCGGCGAGGAGCTTGTTACCGCGGGTGTCGCGTCGTTCCTGCGCGATCACCTGCCGCATCTTGCGGGCGAGCTTCGCGTAACGCAGTACCCCAGCGGGTTCTCGAACCTGACGTACCTGCTTACGTTCGATGACCGAACGTTCGTGTTGCGGCGCCCGCCATTCGGCAAAAAGGCAAAGACGGCGCACGACATGAGCCGCGAGTACCGCGTGCTCGCCGCGCTGCATCCCGTATTTCCGCAAGCGCCGCGGCCCGTTGCCTACACGGACGACGAGACGCTGATCGGCGCGCCGTTCTACGTGATGGAGCGCGTGGAGGGCATCATCCTTCGCGCCAATCCGCCGAAGGGTTTCGAGCTGTCGGCCGATTCCGCGCGGCGGCTTTGCGAGCGCTTCGTCGAGGTGTGGGCGAAGCTTCACGAGGTGGATTACGCCGCGATCGGCCTTGGCGATTTCGGCAAGCCGCAAGGCTACGTGCGCCGGCAGGTGGAGGGATGGAGTCGGCGCTACCGCGATGCGCGCACCCCCGACGCGCCCGGCTGCGAGGAGGTGATGGCGTGGATCGGCGCCAATCAGCCGCCGGACACGACGCATCCCTGCCTCATTCATAACGATTACAAGTTCGACAACGTCGTGCTCGATCCGCAAACGCTCGACGTGATCGGCGTGCTGGACTGGGAGATGGCGACGATCGGCGACCCGATGATGGATCTCGGATCGAGCCTCGCGTACTGGGTGCAGGCCGACGATCCGGACGAACAACTCATGACGCGCTGGCTCCCCACGCACCTGCCCGGCATGTTTACGCGGCGCGAGCTTTGCGAGGCGTGGTCCGCGCGCACCGGGCGCGCACTGCACGACCTGGAGTTCTATTACGTGTTCGGCCTGTTTCGCCTGGGCGTCATTGCCCAGCAGATTTATTACCGATTCTTCCACGGCCAGACGAAGGATGCGCGCTTCGCGATGCTCGTTCACGTCGTCAAGATGCTCGACGACGCCGCGCGCCGCGTCATTGCGGGAGGCGGCGTATGACGGACGAGTCCCAAAAATTGGAACCGCGACCGTCAGGGAGCGGGTCTCTCCACGACGAACCGCGACCGTCAGGGAGCGGGTCGACTTCATCCGTCCGCGTCGAACGCGACGGCCCTGTCTACACCGTCATCATCGATCGCGCCGACCGGCGTAACGCCGTGGACGGCCCAACGGCCCGCGAGCTGACGCTGGCGTTTCGCGCGTTCGAAGCGGACGACGCAGCGCGCGTCGCGGTGCTGTACGGCGAGGGCGGAAACTTTTGCGCGGGCGCGGACCTGAAGGCGATGGGATCGGACACCGGCAACGTCGCGGACATCGAGGGCGACGGCCCGCTCGGCCCGACGCGCCTGGTGCTCGGCAAGCCCGTGATCGCCGCGGTCGCCGGGTTTGCCGTCGCCGGCGGACTGGAGCTGGCGCTCTGGTGCGATCTGCGCGTCGCGGAAGAATCCGCCGTGTTCGGTGTGTTCTGCCGTAGATGGGGCGTGCCGCTCATCGACGGCGGCACCGTCCGCCTGCCACGTTTGATCGGTCACTCGCGCGCGATGGACATGATCCTCCCCGGGCGCGGCGTGCCCGCGCGCGAGGCGCTCGCGTTCGGGCTCGCCAACCGCGTCGTCGCGGACGGCACGGCGCGCGCCGAGGCCGAGAATCTGGCGCGGCGGATCGCGGCGTTTCCCCAAACCTGCATGCGCGGCGATCGCATGTCCGCGATCGAGCAATGGGATCTGCCGTTTGACCGCGCGACGAAAAACGAATTCCGCCACGGCGCCGAATCGCTCGCGACCGACGAGATCGGACAGGGTCTCGACGCGTTTCGCGCGGGGCGCGGCCGCGGCGGCGCCTTCGAGGAGTGACGATGAGCGATTCCGTTTTGTACGAGAGCGACGATCGCATCGCGCGCATCACGCTCAATCGCCCCGCTCAACTTAACGCCATCGACCGCGACATGCCGCGCATGCTCGCCGACGCCGTCGCACGCGCGAACGCCGACGACGCCGTGCACGTCGTCGTATTGACCGGCGCCGGCCGCGCGTTCTGCGCGGGCTACGATCTGAAGATCTGGGCGGAAACGCCGGGAACGCACGAGGGCTTTCAGGCGATGCCGTGGGATCCGACGAAAGATTTCCGGATGATGCACGCCAACACGCTTTCCTTCATGAGCCTGTGGCGCTCGGCCAAGCCGACGATCGCGACGGTGCGCGGATTCGCCGTGGGCGGCGGGTCGGACATCGCGCTTTGCTGCGATCTTGTCGTCATGGCCGACGACGCGCGCATCGGCTATCCGCCCGCGCGGCTGTGGGGATGCCCGACGACGGCGATGTGGGTGTATCGCGTCGGCGCCGAACGCGCCAAGCGCCTTTTGCTGACGGGCGATCTCGTCACCGGCGCCGAGGCCGCGTCGATGGGGCTTGTCGGCGAAGCCGTGCCGGAAGCCGGTCTCGACGCGCGCGTGGACGCGCTTGCCGCGCGCATCGCGAGCGTGCCGGTCAATCAACTGATGATGCAAAAGCTTGTCGTCAATCAGGCCTACGAAAACATGGGCCTTGCCTCAACGCAGATCCTCGCCACGTTTTTTGACGGCATCGCGCGCCACACGCCCGAAGGCGTCGCGTTCAAACAACGCTGCGAGGAGGTCGGCTTTCAGCAGGCGGTGAAGGAAAGGGATGGCGGCTCGTCATCCTGAGCAATGCGCTCGTCATTCTGAGCGAAGCGCTCGTCATCCTGAGCAAAGCGCTCGTCATCCTGAGCGAAGCGAAGGATCTGGCCCCGTCCTTGTTGCAGCGTGGCCGTCAGCCAGGGCGTAGCCAGATCCTTCGGCTCGCTGCGCTCGCCTCAGGATGACGTCGTCACTCGTTACTCGTCACTTGCGACGAACATTCCCAATTCCCAATTCAAATCGGCTCGAGCTGCCCGTCCGTCGGTTCGGCGCAGCAGAACCACGCCTCGGACAATCGCGGCGGGCGGGCGCGGCCGGCGGGAAGATCGAAGCCCGCCTCCTCGTCGGCGCTCGCCGGCGTGCCGTCGACGACGAGCGTCGCTCCGTCTCCGTTTTTCCGCACATCGACGTTTCGCCCTTCGGCTATCGCGCGCGCGCAAAGGCGGATGCGGCGATACGTCGCCGCGGGGTCTTCGCCGCGATCCGCCGCGTCGGAGACGATCGCCGCGACGTGCCGTTGCAACGCGTCCATGCGCGGATCGGGGTGCGTCCAGGTGTAGCTGAGCGAATTTTCGTTGAACGCGCCGAGGCGCGATTTCATTTCCGGGTCGTTAAGCAACGCCGAGCCCGGCGGCACGAGCAGGCGGATCGATAGCTGCACCGGGTCGATCGCGTCGCCCATGTCGTCCGTGTCGATAAAATCCAGAATGTCGAGATAGCCGCAAAGCGTCTCCCACGGCGAAAACGGCACGAGCGACGGACGTAGCCACAGCCCGGCCTCGCGTACGATCGCCACCGCCTCGCGCACGTCGGCGCCCGTGTGCCGCTTTTTCAGATGATCGAGCACCTCGTCGGAAAGCGACTCGACCGCGGCAACAACAAATAGGCATCCGCGCGACGCAAGCCGCGGGATCAATTCGCGATGGTTGATGATGTGCTCGATCTTGATCGTCGCGTCAAACGTGACGCCCGGAAACTCGGCGTGCAGCGTGTCGGCGACGCGCATCGCGTGCGTCGGGCCGTTGAAAAAGTCGGGGTCGCCAAACGTTATGTGCCGCGCGCCCTCGGCGACGAGCTGGCGGATCTCGGCCATCACGACATCGACGGGCACCGCGAAAAATCGCCCGCCGTAAAGCGGCGTGATCGGACAATGTGTGCAGACGTGCTTGCACCCGCGGCTGGCTTCGACGTACCCGGTCAGGCGCTCCTCGCCGTCAACGAGCAGCTTGGCGTACGACGCAAGCGGCGCGAGCGCGTCGCGCTGGGCGGCAACGAGCGGAAACTTCTTGATGTACGGCGCGGCGGGCGTCGTGATCGTGCGAACGCCCTCGATGCCCTCTCCTTCGCCCGTCGCATCGAGCGCGCGCGCGAGCTTGACGAGCGGCTCCTCGAACTCACCGCCGATGACGAAATCGGCGAGCCCTTTTTCCAACAAGTGGTCCGCGTTCAGATGCGCGTACAGGCCATAGAACGCGATGCGGGCCCACGGATGCCGTTCGCGAACACGCTCGGCGACGCGGATGCCAAGGCGCGTCGCGGTCAGCATCGGCGCACTGATCGCGACAAGCGACGCGTGCGCGACCGCATCGAGGTCAAGGCGCGCCACGGCCAGATCGACGACCGCCGGCGCGAACCCCGCGCGGCGCAGGAAAGCGAGCGGCGACGCGACGGCCATCGGCTGATGGCCAAGCTCGTAACACGAGACAAGAAGGACCGCGCCCGGCGCGCGCAACGTGCCGCGCACGCGATCGCGCGCGTCCGATTGGTGATCAAGGCGGAAAATCATCGAGGCGTCGCACCGCTGGGGTCCATCACGTCCATCGGCTCCATGATGACCATGCGTATGTCATGGGTCGGACGGAAACGCGGGGCGTAAACGTGATCGGCCGATTATTTCGACGCGCGGCCGCCGCCGCATCCGCCGCCGCCACATCCGCCGCCGCCGCCACCGCCGCCC
>JAIOHV010000108.1 GCA_019912885.1 bacterium | reverse complement strand
GGCGCGGGCAGATCGTCCAGGTCCGGCACGAGCCGCGCCGCGCCGCCGCGCGCGACGCCTTCGTCCGAGCGCGCGGCCACGCCGTCGATGCCATCGAGCGGCGCGCCCGAATCAAGGCGCGCGAGCAATTCACCAAAGCCGATCTCGCCCTCGCCAAACACGACGCTGTCGATCGGAAGATCGCGCAAAAGATCGTCCGCGAAGTAAGACGCATGCAGATGCCCGAGCGTGACGTGCGCGCGCGATCCGTCCGCCCGAAGCGCGGCGACCGCCTCCGATACGCACGCCGTGCTTGGCGCCAGGCACGCGAAACCGACGACATCCGCGCCAAGCTCGCGCGCCAGCGCCGCGACGCCGGCGGCATCGATGCCGCTGGCGTACTGATCCTCCACCGCCACGCGATGCCCCGCCTTTCGCGCGACAGCCGCCAGATACGCGAGCCCGAGCGGCGCGATGGGTTTGAGGGTGCGGCTGTACGGGCCCGCGCGGCGGTTCTCGCCGGACGACGGATTGACGAGAAGGACGTTCACGGAGCGTCTCCGCCTATCGCCGGCCGCTCGAGGATGAAGCGGATGAACAGGCGGTCGATCTCCACCTCGGCGCCGCCAAAGCGGCTTTGCGCGACGAACGCGCGCATCTCGTCCTCGGTGTAGCTCGGCAACGAGAGGCCATAAACCTTCAGGTCGAACAGCATCGCCCACGCATCGCGCCACGAGCCCGCGCGCAGCACCTCCCACAGGTGAAAGCGCGCGCCGGGTTTCATCGCGCCGTGGATGTTATCGAGCGCGCGCACCGGGTCATGCCAGCAGTAGATGGAGCTTGTCGAAACCACCGCGTCGAACGCCATCGGCGGCAGCCCCGCGTCGTGAACGTCGCCCGCGAGAAATTCCGCCGCCACGCCTGCGCGATCGGCCTGCCGCCGCGCGAACTTCAGCAACTCGGCGCTCTGGTCGAGGCCAAACCCACGTACCCCGGGATGGCGCGCGAGGTACATCGAAAGCAGCGTGCCGTGACCGCAGCCGATGTCGGCGATCGTCGAACCGGCGGCAAGTGGCCCGACGCGGTCGATGGCGTATTCGTACAGATGCCGCGCCTTGCGGCTCATCAGCTCCGCGAAAAGGCGGCTGGCCCGCGAGCGGAAATACCACCGCTCCAGCCGACGCAGCCACGCGCGGTAATCGTCGCTCGGCGCGGCCAGGCCCGGTCGCCCGATTTCGGAGGCAGCCCGATCGATTGTCATGAACGACTCTTCTCACAGGCCCGAAAGCGGCGTCAATCGACGGAGCCGACCGCGCCTTCGGGAAACACCAACCCGGTGCCGTCGGGGACATCCTCGCGCGCGCCGAGTTTGCGGTACGTTTCGACGAGCGATTCGAAATACGCGTCCCATGTGTCGCCGGGACTCGGGAAGGCGCGCGACACGTCGTTCTCGATAACGACATCGCGCGGCGGGTTCACGAGACGGATCATCGGCACGGGATCGAAGCGATGCTCCCATCCGTCGATCGCGACGCCGTCAGCCGCGAGGCTCGCGAACGCGTGGAAGGAGACGATCACCTCGCCGTTTTTGTCCGGCGTCACATGCGACAGGCGCACCACGTTCAGATCCGCGTCCACCCGCCCGGCGCCCGCGAGAAAGAACGACGGCGTGCGCCTGGCGCGGTAAACGCGAAACGGCTTGCCCGTCCACGCGAGTTCAAACAGCTCCGCCGCCTCGTCGAACCGCGTGGTCGCCGCCGGGCTGAATGCGATCACCCAGCCGACGTTGTAAATGCGCGCGTACTCCGCCAGGTCCGCGTCGGTGAATAGGTAGATCGGCTGCCAGTTCAGCCGGCCGTCGGCGAGGTGCGTCGAATACATGAGCCCCGGCGAATCGAGCGTCGGCAGGTTCGCGAACAGGCGCCCCGGAAGTTGGCGCGGCAGCATCGCGGAGTAGTCGTAGGGGATATCGAGCGTTGTGTTGTGCGCGGACTCCGCGAGGATGCGCGCGGAATCTCCCGTGTTCGCCGACAGCCACGCGACGAGATCCGCGATCGCGGGCGTGGGCTCGGTGCGAACGCGCGCGAACGGATTCCACAATAGCGTCGCCGCGCCGATCGCTACCGCGAGCACGGTGACGACGGCGATCGTCACGGTACGCGCGGGCCGGCTGCTCGCGAGCCGGCTCACCGAAAGGGCGGCGGGGATCGCCGCGAAACTCACGGCCGCGTCGAGGTACCGCGTCGGAAAAACGACCGAGCCAAGGCCCGCGATCACGGCCAGCACGCTCGCGCCCGCAATGATGCCGACGGCGGCCATCAGCGCGCGCGGTGCGGGATCGCCGGTCCCGCGTACATGACCGACGCCGAGCGCGATCGCGCCAAGCGCCAGCGGGTGCAGAAGCGCGACAAAACCGAGCCACCGGTAGCTGGACGCCCAGCCGAATGCGACGAACCGGTAGAAAATTTCGTAGACATGGGCGAGGTCCGCGTTGAAGCGGATGCCCGGCCACAGCCACGCGCCCACGACCAGCGCGATGACGGCGGGCGCGACCGCGACGATGATGAGGCGCGCGCCGGCGAGCGAGCGCAAGCGCGTCGCCCACAGAACGCACGCGACGCCGGCCGCCATCGGAACAAGCGTGTGCGGATTCCATGCGGCGGCGAGCAGCGCGGCGGCGACGATGGCCGCGGCGCTTGCCGCCGGCCGGCCGCGTTTGGCGTTGAGACGCCAGAGCCATCCGCAAACCGGCACGGCCAGCGACGAGCCGACGACAAACCCGCCCATGCTCGAGAGCGCGAAGGCGAGCCGCGCGCCAAGATGCGTGTTGGCGAGATCGATCGCGAAGGCGATCGCGGCGATGCGCGGCGCGAGCCCGAACCATCGCGCGCCGAAATACATGCCGATTGGCGGCGCCGCGAAGGCCAGGAGGATCATGAGCATCACCGCGCGCTCGGGCGAAAACCCCGCGCACGCGAGCGCGCTTGTCGCCAACTCGGAGATGAACCAGTGCGGGCCGACGAGCACGCCCGCGCCGACGCGCGGGTCGTATCCCCACGACGCGCCGCCCGCGCCATCGCCGCACAAAAGGCGTTCGTGCACGGCGGTGAAGTAGACGTGTTTGGGGTAGTTCTGGACGAGCGGGGGATCGCCCGACACGAACGCGCCGGGCGGAACGCGCACAAACGCGGCGGCGATCGCGACGGCGACGACAATCCATGCGATCCGCGTGCCGCACCGATCCGGGGGATCGGGCGGACGCGCCGGATCTGGCGGACGCGCGGTCAAACCGGCGCCCGCGTCACCTTGCGACGATTCGATCAGGGCCGGCGGACGGTATCCGGCGTCGGTTTCGGCTTCGGCTTCGGACTCGGTCGATACTGGGGCATGGCGTCACACCTTCCTTCCGACAAGAGAATTCGGGTAACACAACGGTCACGCAATTCGCAACCCCCGCAATGTAAACCGCGCGCCGCGCGGCTGGCAAGGCGGGGGGAAAGATGAAACGCAAAAGGGATACCCCACCGCCAATACTTGGGGAGCTGGCGACTTATTCTCCTCTTGCGACGACCTTGCAGCCTATCGCTACTCCTTGCACCAGCTCCCGGTCGGATTTTCCTCGAACTCCGGCGTGCGGAAGATGCTCGCCGGGAAAACCACGACACCCGCAGGCATGAACGGGATGGTGTCGTCGTTCGTTTCGCCGTCGGCCTCGACCGTCAAGTCGTATGAGCCCGGCGTGAGGTTGAAGGCCACGAACACCGGCACGTCGGGGTGCGTTCCTTCGCTGTTGTACGGGCCGCCGGAGGTGACGTCGCGGGCGGCCGATTCGAGGAACTCCCCGTATTCGTCGTAGTCGAGATAAAGAAGCGACGAAGCGGCCGGATCGAACGTCGCCCCGGCGCAGCCGACCGGCTCGAAGTTTTCGCCGTCGTTAAAGAACACGACGCCGACGACGTTGCCCTTGTTTTCGTAGTCCGGAGTCACGCCGCGGACCCATCCGAGGTAGTCGATGTCGTCCTCGGCGACGATATAGAGTCGCGCCCACTGTCGTCCACGGACAGGTTGAACTCAAAGGTGTCCGGGTAATCGGTCAGCGAGGTTTTTCTTCGTCCAAACAACAATAGCCACGCCCCGGGACCGCAGGTGTCCCCACCTGCTTCGGAAGTGGCCGAAACCAGGACCTACGCGCGCCGTCGGCGCCCGGCTTAAAGGCACTCGCGCAACGCAAGATAACTATAATAGGTGACTGTCCCTTATTTTACTCCGCCGGATTATACGCATGGCTTTTGATCTTGACGATACCGACGCAGAACGACCCGGTGGCCCATGGATAACCAATAAATGGAATTCCCTCAACGACGAAGTTCGAAAAATCTGCCGACTCGTCGAGCGTCCCCGTCCATTCGATGGACCAATCCTCCTCCTCCGTTACCGATGCATCGACGCTATGGCCGTTATACGTCCAATCCGCCGGAGCATCTGGGTCTTCGTATGCCGAAGCGGTGTACGCTAGAGCAAACGAAAATAGTACCGTCAGCGCAACTTGGTTCGCCCTCATGATCTCGCCCTCCTTCGTTGTCAATTCACGCTTCATAACCCCGGCAGATTATATAGTATTAATCCCGATGATGCCCCAACAATAATATGATCGCCATCGAACGCAATGAAAGCATCGGAGACGCCCGCCGCCGCGCAGTCAAGCCACTCGCGTTCCCAATTAATGCCATCGCTACTCGTCACGCGCTCGGAACAATGATCGTATGTAACCTGATCGGTGCCGCTCGTATATATAAATACATTATCGTCGGCGTCCGAGACGATGTGACCTGCATTTGAGATTCCTAAGGTCGGCTTTAGCGAAACAACATCCCATGCGCCGCTTCGATTCGTCGCATAATAAATGAATCCATTAGCTCCGGCGGGGTCGTAAATGGCAGCGTGAACATTGCCGAGTGAATCCAGCGTAGCGGAGGCGTCACCCGATGTCGTACCAACGTCAAGAACATATACCTCAATCCACAGAGCGTTGTATTTGGTTGCATAATAGAAGCTCTTGTCGCGTCGATAGATAATGTGAATGTCGTCTGCGGGGCCGTTTATCATATCCGATCCATCGATTCTTCCAGGAAAAATGGCATCCTCCTCCCATGCGGTGCCGTTCTTTCTTGCTACGTGGAGCATGTCCGAATCATTCGAATACAAGGCGATTGGAGTATCGTCGCTTAACACCCGCACTCTTCGGAAGTAGTTCGGCACTATGTTGATCGACCAATTGCCGCCGTTATTTCTCAAGGCATAAAACGCAAGGTAATTTGTATAATCGGAGAAAACGACGTGTGGTCGATTCAAGGAGTCAATCGCAATGTCCGGGTAGTAGCCTACGTTTTCGCCCTCCGCGATGATTTCTTCACGCCATTGCCCGCCGGTATTTGTGAGGTAAATGAAAGCGGGGCTCGGGCCACTTCGATAATAAACCGCATGAAGCGAGTCGTCGGGCCCCAGGGCGTAGGCGTCGTGGACGCCGGAAATAAGTCCGTCGTAAATCCTCGACGTAATCGCGTCGGTTCCGTTCGTGTAGAGCCAGTTCATCGACGACTGGTCATCCGACATCATCGTCGCGGCCGCGTATGTATTCGAGCAATATTTGGCCTTCGTCACCTGCCCGTCGTCAGCAGGAGAATAATACGGTTCGGAAGTCCAGGTTTTGCCGGTGCGACGAACGCGCCGAAACGTGTCGTTCGCGTCGCCCCAAGTAAAAAACGCCGTTGG
>JAIOHV010000107.1 GCA_019912885.1 bacterium | reverse complement strand
GCCGCCAAGAGAGACGAGCGCGTAGATGTTCCCGTCCGACCCGACCTGAACATCGTTTTCCTCGAGTCCTCGACCGCCGCCGATGATGCAAAGCTCGCCGCCGATCGGATCGTCCACCGGCCAGGACTTCGGGCAGATGTCAGTCCAGACGGGAGGATCGGGAAGCGGCTCGCAGGAATAGATGTCGTCGTCCAGGTCATCGTCGGAATCGTCGTCCGACGCGGAATCGTCGTCCGCGTCATCGTCCACGGCCGAATCGTCATCCCCCGCATCGTCGTCGATTCCCGAATCGTCGTCGTCGACCGAATCGTCGTCATCGTCCGGCGTCCCGCCATTGGCGGGATCGCTATCGTCATCGTCGCCGCACGAGCAGCCGGGGAGCGCGAGGAGAAGCGGGAGCAAGAGGAAAAGGAGAGTCGCAAGGCGGTTGAAGCGCGCAGGCGTGCACCGTTTTCGCATTTTCGGATTGCGTGTGGTCGCCGGAATATCCACGACGCGCGGTGCTCCGATGTGTGTAAGACATACATACGCGCGATTTGTAAAAATAGCAACATATTTTTGCGGCGTAAATAAGCTGAAGAAATTCAAGGCTATTCGTGCACGTGAAAGGTTTTGAGTCTTCATTTTCCTTATCTCCTCCGGCGCCGACGCATAAGCCCGGCGATTCCGTACGCGTACGGAATCGCGACGCTCGCGAAATACGTGTTCACACCATATTTCGCGGGAATTTTACCAGATTTTGTGCGTGGATGGGCTTGGGCGTCGCGGGAAATCGGCGGCGCCCCTAAATTCGATCGCGGTTACGAAAATTGATCCAGAATTGCCTTGGCGTCGATGTTCGCCGCGACGAGACTTGCCGCGATCTCGATCTTCTCGTCGTCGTTTTCGGTCAGCAGCGGACGGATCTCGTGGACCTGCGTCGCGACGGCGAAGGTATCGCCGCGGGCGAGCAGCAGCGGGATGTCGGCCTCGACGAAGCGGGCGATGACCGGCGGCGCGGGGGGAGTGTTGTTGGTGGCGATCACGCCGACGCAGTCCGTCCGAAGCGCCGCGAGCAGCATATCGTCCCGCTCGCCGGAGGTGATGAGCAGGCGGTCCTCGCGTTTCATGACCGGCGAGCGCAGCACGGCGTCCGCGCTCATGGCGCCGACGAGGATGTTGCGCACGCGATGCGTCAGGGCGCCCTCGCCCGCCAACACCTTGGCGAACAGGCGGTCGGCGATGGTGGCGACGCACAACTCCTGGAGCGCCGGCTCGTGCGGAATCACGCCCCAGAGCGCAAGGCCCATCTTCGCGATTTGCGGCGCGATAGTGGCGCGAAAATCGGCCGTGTCGCGCACCTTGTTGACGACAAGCCCGATGCGCGCGGCTTTGCCCGCGCACACGCGCGCGACGAACGCGGCGGCGTCGAGCACGCGGTCGTCGTCTTCGTCGAGCACGAGAAGAAGCGTCGCGCCGGCCTTTTGTACCAGGCTGACGGCGTCCAGATCCGCCGACGCGCCCGCGGCCAGATCGCGCCCCGCTTCGATAAAGAGCGGCGCGTCGCCGTTCGCCATGAGCATCGCGTCGAGCGCCTCGTCGACGCCGCCGGGGTGCGTGTACCGGATGCGGGAAGGCTCGAAGCCGATCGTCAGGCTTTCGGGCTCGGCGCCAAGGCCGAGGGCGTGGTTCATGAGCGCGGCGTCCTGATCCCACTGCCGCTTCATGCGGTAGACGAGGTGATCGCCGAGCGGCTTGACGTAGCGCGACTTGCCGGCGGCGCGGGCCAGGCCAAGCAGCACGGTGGTTTTTCCGGCGCCTTCGCGAAGCGATGCGGCCACGACGGCGGTCATGATGTTTCTCCAGGATCGAGGATTGAGGATTGAGGATTGAGTCCGTCCTCTTTCGAATGCGGAGTGTTGAATGCGGAGTGCGAAATGTTCCGGAAGGAGTTCGCGGGTCGCCGATCCATCGTCATGACGTTTTCCCTTCGTCCGATTTTTCACGCGGCGCGACGAGGATGCGTGCGTCAACCGACGAGACGCCCTCGCCTTCCGCATAAACCATGATGGGATTGATCTCCACGTCCGTCACTTCGGGGCACGCCTCGATGAGCGCGGCGACGCGCAGCAACGTGTCGATGACGCGGGGGATGTCCTTGCGTTTCTCACCACGCACGCCGAGAAGCAGCGGGTAGCCGCGGATCTCGCCGATCATCTCCGCGGCCTCGCGGCGCGTGACGGGCAGCCCGCGGAAGGCCACGTCCTTCATGACCTCCACGTAAATTCCGCCGATGCCGAACATGACGACCGGACCGTACACCGAGTCGCGCCGCGCGCCGACGATGACCTCCACGCCCGGTTTGGCCATGCGCGTGACGAGCACGCCGTCAATTCGCGCGCCGGGCTTGGCGCGCCGCGCGCGGTGCATCACGGTTTCGTATCCGTCCACCAGTTCGCGGTCGTCGTCGAGATTCAGCAGCACGCCGCCCGCGTCGGTCTTGTGCAGGATATCGCGCGAGACGATCTTCAGCGCGACGGGATAGCCGATCCGCCGCGCGTGCGCGAGCGCATCATCGAGCGACGCGGCGAGCGCCGAGTCCGGCACGCCGACGCCGATGGCGTGCATCACCTCGAACGCCTCGTGCGAAAGCAGCGCGGTGCGGCGCTCCCGGCGCACCTTGGCGACGATTTTGCCGATGCGCGCCGTGTCGATTTCCGGCGGCTTCGGCCGCGCCGGCGTCTCGCGATGCCGCGCATGACGCACGAGCGCGCCCAGAGCGGCAACCGCGTCGTACACCTCGCCGTAGGCGGGCACTCCCGCGTGGCGCAGGCGCGCGGCGAGTTCTTCCATCGCATGGCCGCCGAACAGAGCGTAAACGATCGGCTTGACCCCGCGGGCGCGTTCGTTCGATTCGCGGATGATTTCGAACAACTCGTCAACGACGACGACGGCGGTCTCGCAGAACAGCGCGATGACCGAGGAGATTTTCGGCTCGTCGATCGCGGCGGCGAGCGCATGCCGGTAGTCCGCGGCGACGGCCTGGCCGGTCAGATCGACCGGGTTTCTCACGGAGCCGAATTCCGGAACGCACGCGTCGAAACGTTCGTGCATCATGGCGACGTCATCGATAAGGCGAACGCCGTGACGCTCGCTTGCGTCGGTCGCCATGACGCCGACGCCGCCGCCGTTGGTGACGATGACCGCTCCGTCGCCCTCGCGCGGTTCGGGCGCGGACGAAAGGAACGCGCACCAGCGGAAGGCGTCGGAAAGCGTCTCCGCGCGCAAGATGCCGGCCTGGCTTGTGAGCGCGTCGAAAACCTCGTTCTCGCCGGCGAGCGAACCGGTGTGCGAAGCGGCCGCGGCGGCGCCGCGCTTGGACCACCCGGACTTGAGCACAATGATCGGTTTTTCGCGCGCGACCTTCGCCGCCGCGGAAAGGAAGCGCTCGCCGTCGCGCAAACCCTCGATGTAGAGCAAGACCGCGCGCGTCGTGGGATCGGAGCGGAAGTGCTCGAGCAGATCGGCCTCGGTCAGATCGGCCTTGTTGCCGACCGAGACGATGGCCGACAGGCCGAGGTTTTCGGAGGCGGCCTTGCCGATCATGGCGATGCCGATCGCGCCGGACTGCGAGACGATGGCGATGTTGCCCTTGGGCACGCGCGCGGGGCCGAACGTGGCGTTCAGGGAAGCGGGCGCGGAGTAGAGCCCGAAGATGTTGGGGCCGAGCACGCGCGCGCCGCCCGCGCGGGCGATGTCCACAAGACTCGCCTCTTCCCCGCGCCGGCCGATTTCGGAAAAGCCGGAGGTGATGACGACGAGATTTTTCGCCCGCGCCTCCACGCACTCGCGCGCGACCGACGTAACCGTCCCGGCCGGCGTCGTGACGACGATCATGTCGACGCCGGGTTCCACATCCCGGATCGACCGGGCGACGGGGCGGTCGAGAATCGTGCCGCCGCGCGGATTCACGGGGATGACCTCGCCGGCGTAACCGCCGTAAAGGATATTGGCGACGACGCGATGGCCGATCTTGGCCGGGTCCGCGGACGCGCCGACGACGGCGACGCGGCGCGGCGCGAAGAGCGCGCCGAGCGCGGATGTCCTCGCGGCGGTCAGGACGGGAACCTCATGACAAGCTCGACGACACCGGCGGCGCGCCGGCGCGTTGTGTCGAATCCCATTTTTTCGAAGACGCGCAGCATCGGGTGATTTTCGGCGAGAACCTCCGCGGTAAAACCGAGCAGACCCTGTTTGCGCGCCAGACGCGTCAGCGTTTTCAACAACTCGTAGCCGATGCCACGGCCCTGGTACTCGTCGCGCACGACGAACGCGACCTCCGCGACATGACGCGCCTCGTCGATCGACCACTGGCCGACCCCGACGAGCTCCTCCGCATCGTCTCCGGACGCGAACGCGAGGATGACCATCTCGCGCGTGTAGTCGATGACGGCGAATTCCTGGAGACGCTCGTGCGGCATGTCGCGCCGAGCGGAGATGAAGCGGCGATACACGCTCTTGTCGGAGAGCGCGTAAAAGAATTCCTTCAAAATCGGCTCATCGGAAATGCGCACGGGGCGAAGGCGAAGCGTCAGGCCCGTCTTGGTGGTCGCGGTCGATTCCAGATGTTCGGGATACTCGCCGCGCCGCCCGGGCACGAACGCCTGGTCCTTGTAAACGAGCCCTTCGGCCTTGGCTTTTTCAAGCAGTTCCTCCCGGAATTTCGGGTGCGCGATGGCAATGAGCGACATCGCCCGCTCGCGCACGTTCTTGCCGAAAAGGTGCGCAACGCCGTATTCGGTGACGACGTATTGCACGTCGCCTCGCGTCAGGGTGACGCCGGCGCCCTCGTCGAGAAACGGGACGATGCGCGAAACCGTGCCGCCCGCCGCGGTCGACGGCAACGCAAGGATCGCCTTGCCGCCGGGCGCCAGCAGCGCGCCGCGCATGAAGTCCGCGTGCCCGCCGATGCCGGAAAAAAATTGCCGCCCGAGCGATTCGGATGTCGATTGCCCGGTCAGGTCGATCGAAAGCGCCGTGTTGATCGCGCACATGCGTTCCTGGCGCGCGATGACGAGCGGATCGTTGGTGTAATCGACCGGACGGAACTCGAATGCCGGATTGTCGTGCAAAAAGGCGTACGTGTCGCGTGTGCCCATGCAAAAAGCCGCGACGGCCTTGCCGCGATTGAGCGTCTTTTTGCGGTTGGTCACCGCACCGGCGCGCATCAGATTCGCGAGTCCGTCGGTCAGAAGCTCCGTGTGGATGCCGAGTTCATGCTTTCCGGCGAGGCTCGCCAGCACCGCGTTCGGCAGGACGCCGTAACCGACCTGCAACGTGTCGCCGTCCATCACAAGGCCCGCGACGAAGTTGCCGATGCGCCGGCGCGTCTCGTCCTCGGGGGGCAGGTCGATCTCGATGATTGGCTCGTCGCGCAGGATCAACGCGTCGATGTCGTCGATCGAAAGAAACGTCTCGCCGTGCACGCGCGGCATGTGCGCGTTGACCTGCGCGATGACGAAATCGGCGGTTTCGACCGCGGCGCGGACGATGTCGACCGAAACGCCAAGCGAGAGATGGCCGTGGCGGTCCGGCAACGAGGTCTGGATGACGGCGACGTCGATCGGCACGAGCCCCGTGCGCATGAAACGCGGAAGGCGCGAGAGAAAAACGGGCTCGTAGTCGGCGCCGCCGGCGTTGACCGCTTCGCGGATGGGCTGGCCGATGAAAAACGAATTGACGCGAAAGTTGCCGCGGTAGCGCTCGTTGGCGAAGGGGGCGACGCCGAGCGTCAGCACCTGCATCACCTCGGCGTCGAAAAATGCCTTGGGGTTACCGGCGACGAAACGCACCAGCTCATCGACAAGATACGTCGGCTCGCCGCACGCGGTCGCGACGAAGATGCGGCTTCCCGGGCGAATGCGCGAGAAGGCGGCGTCGGGTTCGAGGAATTTTTCGGCGTGCGCCGCGCGCAGGCGGTTCAGGTTTTCGCGGTCCGCGCCGGACGGCGGGAAGGGAACGCCGGATTCCGAATCGCGCTTTGCCATAATTTCGCCCGGGGCCGGCGGCTACTCTCCGATGAGTTCGCGATAGCGTTCCATGAACGAATCGGAGAGCCAATTGCGCGGGCCGATGAAGCGCTCGACGAGCTTGCCTTGCTTGTCGATGAGGAATGTCTCGGGAAATCCAGTCACGCCGTAGATCCGCGCCACCTTGTTTTCCGGATCGAGCAGCGCGGGAACCTCAAGCTGGCGCGAACGGAAAAATCGCGCCACGTCCTCGCGCCCGCCGCTGTCAACCGACACGGTGACGATGGCGAACTGCTCCGGGTCCATCTTTCGGTAGAGGCGCTGGATGTCCGGCATCTCGCGGCGGCACGGCGCGCACCACGTCGCCCAGAAATTCAGGAAGACGACCTTGCCGCGCAGGTCCGCCAGCGACACCGGCTTTCCCGACATGTCGGGCAGCGTGAATCCCTTGGCCTCGACGCGCTCGCCCATCACCGACAGGCCCGCCGGTCCGCCGCAGTCCCATCCGAAGATGAGCACGTAGAGCAGCGCGGCGAATACGAGAAACACGGCGAGCAGCTTTTTGTTGCTCGCAGGATTGGCGGATGGCGGGGTGGGCGCGTTGGCGTTCATCGGGTTTCGTCCGTGGGATTCGTATAGCAAAGAAAAGGCAGGATGACCAAACGGTCTCCTGCCCATCTTGTTACAAAAAAGGCCGGAAGGCGGGAAGGCCGGAAGGCTGGAAGCTCATCACCATGAGCCTTCGGTTTTCCAGGCCCCCATTCCGTTATCAGTCTTCCTTGTTTTCGTCTTCGCCGACTTCTTCCGCGGCATCCTCGTCCGGAGCTTCCACCGCGGTTTCCCCGGGCGCATCTTCCACGGGCACGGGCGCGGCTTTGGCCTTGGCGCCCTTGGCGCCGGAGACCGGAGCAGCGGCCATCTCGTCCTCGCCCTTGTCCTTGCGGCGGCGCCGGCGGCGCTTGCTCTTCGTTTCCTTCTCCTTGACTTCCTCGGGGATGAACTCGATGAAGGCCAACGGCGCGGCGTCGCCCTGACGGAAGCCGAGCTTCACGACCCGGGTGTAGCCGCCGGGACGATTCTCGAAGCGCGCGGCGAGATCCGTAAAAAGAATCTCGATCGCCTTTTTGTCCTTGAGGTAGCCGAGCATGCGCCGATGGACGTGCAGGCGCTGGGACGCGACCTCTTTGTCCTCGCCGCCGGCGTCGCCGATCGACTTGTAGCGCTTGCCGATCGTGACGAGGCGGTCCGCGACGCGGCGCAGCTCCTTGGCCTTGGCCTCGGTCGTCTGGATGCGCCCGTGAAGGATGAGGCTTGTCGCCATATTGCGAAACAACGCGCGGCGATGGCTGCTCGAGCGCGAAAGCTTGCGAAAATCTTTCCGGTGTCTCATGGCATTCGTTCCGTCGTTTTAAGGGCTTGCCGTCAGATTTCGGCCTGCTCGGCGTCTTCGTCCGGGGGCCGCCAGCTTCGAAGTTTCATTCCGAGCGAAAGACCCATCTCGGCGAGCACTTCCTTGATTTCGTTCAGCGACTTGCGGCCGAAGTTCTTGGTCTTGAGCATCTCGGCCTCGGTCTTTTGCACGAACTCGCCGATGTAGCGGATACCCGCGTTCTTCAGGCAGTTCGCGGCGCGCACGGACAGGTCGAGTTCGTCGACGCGGCGGTAGAGATTTTCGTTCGTCTCCACGTCTTCGTCGACTTCCTCGGCGTAGTCGTCGTAGTCCTCGAACTCTTCCTCGAAGTTGATGAAGACCGTGAGCTGCTCCTTGACGACCTTCGCCGCCACCGCGACCGCGTCCTCGGGCGTGATCGAACCGTCCGTGAGCACCTCGAGGATGAGGCGGTCAAAGTCGGTGCGCTGCCCGACGCGCGCGTTCGTGACCTGGTAGCTGCATTTCAGGACCGGCGAGTAGAGCGCATCCATGAGGATCGTGCCGATGGGATACTCGTCGTCCGGGCCGCGCTGCTGCTCGACCGCCGCGTAGCCGCGGCCGATCTGGCAGGTCAACTCCGCCTCGATGGCGGCGTCCTTCGACAACGACGCCAGGTGCAGATCCTTGTTCAGGATCTCCACCGCGGGCGGCGCCTCGATGTCCGCGGCCGTGACCGTGCCTTCGCCGGTTTTGCTGATGCGCAGCGTCTCGACCGAGTCGGTGTGCATCCTCAGCCGGACCTGCTTGAGGTTCAACACGATGTCGGTGACGTCTTCCTTGACGCCGGCGATCGTGGAGAACTCGTGGTTGACGCCCTCGAAGCGCGCCGAGGTGATGGCGGCGCCGGGGAGCGTGGATAAAAGGACACGCCGCAATGAATTGCCAAGCGTCTGTCCGAAGCCGCGTTCCAGCGGCTCGGCGATGAAGCGGGCGTAATTTTGCTGCGCCCCCTTCTCGACAACAAGTTTTTTCGGTCGAATCAGGTCGCGCCAAACCTTGTGCATATTGAATCGTCCCCCAAACGTTGGGTGGATGGCCTTATTTCGAATACAGCTCGACGATGAGCTGCGCGTTGATCGTGGATTCGAGGTCGTCGCTCGCCGGCACGGCATTCACCGTGCCGGTGAACGCGGCCGGTTCGAGCGCGAGCCAGTTGGGAACGCCGCGCCGCTGGGCCGCCTCGAGCGACTCGTTGATGCGTTGCACCTTCCGGCTCTTCTCGCGCACCGAGACGGTCTGTCCCGGCTTGACGATGTAGCTCGCGATGTCAACCTTCTTGCCGTCGACAAGCACGTGCCCGTGGTTCACGAACTGGCGCGCCTCGTTGCGGCTGCCGCCGAAACCGAGGCGGAAGCACACATTGTCGAGACGCCGTTCGAGCAGTTGCAGCAGGTTTTCGCCCGTGACGCCGCGCATGCGGTCGGCGCGTTCGAAATACAGGCGGAACTGCCTTTCCATGACGCCGTAAATACGGCGGGCCTTTTGCTTCTCGCGAAGCTGGACGCCGTAGTTGGACACCTTGCCCTTGCGCCTTTGGCCGTGCTGGCCGGGGGCGTACTTGCGCCGTTCGATGGCGCACTTTTCCGTATAGCAGCGCTCGGCCTTGAGGAAGAGTTTCTCGTCCTCGCGGCGGCAGAGCCGGCAGACCGAATCGATATAGCGGGCCAAGTTTGCAATCCTCCTGTCAGACGCGACGCCGCTTCGGCGGGCGGCATCCGTTGTGCATGATGGGCGTCACGTCCTTGATCACATTCACCTTGAAACCGCCGGCGAGCAGCGAGCGAAGCGCGGCGTCGCGGCCGGAACCCGGTCCCTTGACCAGAACGGAAATCTGTTTGACACCGTGCTCCTTGGCCTTTTTCGCGCACTCCTCCGCGGCGACCTGCGCGGCGTAGGGCGTCGACTTGCGGCTGCCCTTGAAGCCGGAGCTGCCGGCCGAGGACCAGCAGATGGTGTTTCCCGAAAGATCGGTGATCGTGATGATCGTATTGTTGAACGTCGCCTGAATGTGGGCGACGCCCGACGGGATGTTCTTCTTGACGACCTTCGCGCCGCCTCGCCTGACCTTGGCCATGGGGTCTCCTTACTTCACTTTCTTCTTGATGGTGCCGCGCTTGGGACCTTTTCGCGTGCGCGCGTTGGTGTGCGTACGCTGGCCGTGCACGGGCAGGCCGCGGCGGTGGCGAAGCCCGCGGTAGGAACCCATATCCATGAAACGCTTGATGTTCATGGACACCTCTTTGCGCAAGTCGCCTTCCACCTTGGCGAGATCGTCGATCGCCCGGCGAAGCTGCGCGATCTCGGCGTCCGTCAACTGGCCGGCCCGGACGTTCTCGTCGATGCCCGCGGCCGTCACGATGCGGCGCGCGGTCGTGGCGCCGATGCCGTAGATGTACGTCAGCGCGACGATGACGCGCTTGTCGTTCGGAATATCCACACCCGCGATACGCGGCATTCTTGCAATCCTCCCGGTCAGCCTTGACGCTGGCGATGCTTCTTGATGGAACAAATCACAATCACCACGCCCTTGCGGCGGATGATCTTGCACTTGGAACAGCGCCTCTTGACCGATGCCTGAACCTTCATCTTGCGCTCCTACTCCCACACCGAAAGGACGCGCGGCCCGTCCGGCGTGATAGCCACCGAATGCTCGAAATGGGCGGAGAGCTTGCGGTCGGCCGTGCGCGCCGTCCACCCGTCGTTTTCCGTCACCACGTCCGGCGAGCCCTCGTTGATCATGGGCTCGATCGCGAACACCATCCCGACGCGCAGGCGCTCGCCGGTGTGCGCGCGGCCGACATTCGGGATCGGCGGCGCCTCGTGCATGCGCCGACCGATGCCGTGCCCGACAAACTCGGAGACGACCCCATAGCCGCGCCCCTCGGCCAGAACCTGCACGGCGTGCGAAATGTCGCCCACGCGGTTGCCCTCAACGCATTGCTCGATCGCCGCCGTAAGGCACGCCTTCGTCGTCGCCAAGAGGCCCTGGGCCTCCTCCGACGCCGCGCCGACCGCCACGGTGATCGCGGAATCGCCGACCCATCCATCAAGGATCGCGCCGAAATCCAGGCTGACGATGTCGCCGTCCTTCCGGATCGTGTCGTCCGACGGAATGCCGTGAACGATCACCTCGTTCACGCTCGCGCAGACGGTTGCCGGAAACGCCGGACCGCCCGCGGAGTGCGGGTAGTTCAGGAACGCGCTGCGCGCGCCGTGCTTTTCCAGCACGCGCCGCGCCACGCGGTCCAGCTCGCCGGTCGAGACGCCCGGGCGCACCGCCTCGTACATCGCCCGTAGAGCCTCGGCGACGACGCGGTTGGCCCGGTACATCGCCTCGATGTCGTCCGGGCTTTTCAGGTGAATGGCGTTCATGCGTCTCAATTTCTTCCCAAGGCGTGCTCGACAAGGCGCGTCACCTCGTCGATATCCTGCATTCCGTCCACGCGCTTGAGCTGTCCTTTTTGCGCGTAATAGTCGATCAGCGGCGCGGTCAATTCGCGGTAATTCTCGAGGCGACGGCGGATCGTTTCCTCCTTGTCGTCCTCGCGCTGAATCAGAGCGCCCCCGCATTTGTCGCACGCGCCGTCCATCTTCGGCGGCGAATACGTCTTGTGAAACATGGAACCGCACGCGCCGCACGTCAGCCGGCCCGACAGCCGCTCCACCAGTTTTTCTTCGTCGACCTCGAGCGAAACGACGACATCCAGCCTCGTGTCGCGCGCGGCCAAAAGCTCATCCAGCGCCGCGGCCTGCGCGCCGGTGCGCGGAAAGCCGTCGAGGATGAAACCGTTTTCCGCGTCGCCCTCCTCCAGGCGCTCATCGATCAGGCTCACGACCACCGAGTCCGGGACGAGGTCGCCCGCGTCCATAAATGCCTTGGCCTCGAGGCCGAGCGGCGTGCCGTTCCTGACCGCCGCGCGCAGGATGTCGCCGGTGGAGATCTGCGGAATGCCATAGCGATCCGCAAGGACCTTCGCCTGCGTTCCCTTGCCCGCCCCCGGCGCGCCAAGGAGGATGAACCGCGCGGCCTGCATCTAGCGTCTCCCCTTGAAGCGGCCGCGTTGCCCGAGGAAACCCTCGTACGAGCGCATCAGCATGTGGCTCTCGAGCTGCTGGATCGTGTCGAGCGCCACACCCACAACGATCAGAAGCGCCGTTCCGCCGAAGTAAAACGGCACCTTCCAGAACGAAATCATGAATGTCGGCAAGACGCAGATCGCCGCCACATAAACGGCGCCGCCCAACGTCACCCTCGTCAACACGCGGTCGATATAATCGGCCGTGCGCTTCCCGGGCCGGTATCCAGGCACGTAAGCGCCTGATTTCTTTAGATTTTCAGCGACATCGACCGGGTTAAAGGTGACGGCGGTGTAGAAGTAGCAGAAAAAGATGATGAGCACAACGTAGACGACGAGGTACAACGCCGAATCCGGCGCCATCAGGTCGCCGATCGTCTGGAGCCAGGGGTGCTCGAACATCTGCGCGAACGTCGCCGGGAACATCAGGATCGAGCTTGCGAAGATCGGCGGGATGACGCCCGCGGTGTTGACCTTCAGCGGCAGGTGCGTCGTCGATCCGCCGTACATGCGCCGGCCGACGACGCGGCGGGCGTGTTGTATCGGGATTTTTCGGTGCGCCCGTTCGACGAAAATGATGGCGAAGATGACGAAGATCATCAGGATGAGGATCGGCAGCGTCATGAGGATCGAGCGCTCGCCGGCCGCGACATCGACGAAGACCTGATAGATCGCGGCGGGCATGCGCGCGACGATGCCCGCGAAGATGATGAGGCTGATGCCGTTGCCGACGCCGAACTCGCTGATCTGCTCGCCGAGCCACATGATGAACGCGGTGCCGGCCGACAGGGTGACGGCCGTCTTGATGTGAAACAGGATGCCGGGGTTCAGGACGACGCCCTGGCCGAGCATGCCCTTTTCCAGGCCGACGGCGATCATGAAGCCCTGGAAGAGCGAAAGCACCACCGTTCCGTATCGCGTGTACTGCGTGATCTTCCGGCGGCCGACCTCGCCCTCCTTCGAGAGGCGTTCGAGATACGGAATCACGACCGTGAGCAATTGCAGGATGATCGACGCGGAGATGTACGGCATGATCGAGAGCGAAAAGATCGATCCGCGCTCGAGCGCGCCGCCGGAAAACATCGAGAACATGTCGAAGACGGTTCCCGCCTGGCCGCGGAAAAAGTCCGCCAACGCGGCCGTATTCAGACCGGGAATCGGGATCGCCGATCCAACCCGGAACACCGCAAGCATCATGAGCGTGAAGAACACGCGCCTTTTCAGCTCGGGGATCTTGAAGATGTTTTGAAACGCGCCGATCACGCCGGTCAATCCTTCCGTCAGCCGAGAATTTCGGCCTTGCCGCCCGCGGCTTCGATTTTTTCCTTGGCCTTGGCCGAGAATTTGTGCGCGCGCACCGTGAGCGCGACCGCCAGCTCGCCGCCGGAGAGCACCTTCACGCCGTCGTGCAATTTGCGGACGAGGCGGGTGTCTTTCAGCGCCTCGACATCCACCACCGCGCCGGCTTCAAAGCGCGCCAGATCGCCCACGTTCACCACCGCGTATTCACGGTGGGCGGGGTTCACGAATCCGCGCTTGGGGATGCGCCGGATCAGCGGCATCTGGCCGCCCTCGAATCCGGGCCCCTTGTTCTTGCCGGAACGGGCCTTGTGCCCCTTATGCCCCTTGCCCGCGGTGCCACCGAGGCCCGAGGCGTTGCCACGCCCGCGCCGCTTGCGCGACCTGACCGCGCCGGCGGCCGGCTTGAGCGTCGAAAGGTCCATGTTAGACCTCCTCCACCTTCACGAGATGAATCACTTTTTTCACCATGCCGCGGATCTGGGGCGTGTTCGCGTGTTCCACCGTCTCATGCAGGCGGTGGAAGCCGAGCGCCTTGACGATGCGCAACTGCTTCCCGTCGCGCGCGATGGTCGAGCGCACGAGCGTCAATCGGAGTTTGTTCGTGTTGGCCATGATTTACCTCGCGAGGCGCCGCTTGTAGACATCGGGATCCTGAAGCGCCTTCAGGCCCGTGATCGTCGCGTGGACGAGGTTGTTCGGATTCCGGCTGCCGAGCGACTTGGTCAGGATGTTGTGCACGCCGGCGCTCTCGAGGATGGCGCGAACCGCTCCGCCCGCGATGACACCCGTGCCGGGGCTCGCCGGACGCAGGATCACGTACGCCGCTCCCGCGCGGCCCATCTTGCCGGTGACCGTGTGCGGGATCGACGCGGACTCGGTCAGCGGAACCCGGAACAGCGACTTTTTCGCCTTGTCCACGGCCTTTCGGATCGCCTCGGGCACCTCGTTGGCCTTGCCCTTTCCGGCGCCGACGCGGCCCGCGCCGTCGCCGACGACGACAAGCGCGGAGAACGAAAAGCGGCGGCCGCCCTTGACGACCTTCGCCACGCGGTTGACCGCGATCACTTTTTCCACGAGTTCGGACGACGGCTCCGCATACCCGGTTTGTCCATACGCACTCTGCACGGCGTCTCCTTTTGCGACCTTGTCTGATTTCCTAGAAGTTGAGTCCGGCCTTGCGCGCCGCGTCCGCGACCGCGCGCACGCGACCGTGGTAAAGGAAACCGTTGCGGTCGAACACCACGTTCGTCACGCCCTTTTCCTTCAGTTTCGCGGCAATCGTCTCGCCGATCGCCTCCGCCGCGAGGATCTTCGATCCCTTCGCGGGCGCGTCCTTGCCTTGGGCAACAGGCGCGGCCGCGGGCATCTCGAAGCCCTTGGCGCGGGTCGATGCCTCGGCCAGTGTCCGGCCGATCGTGTCGTCGATCACCTGCACGTAGATGTGACGCGCGCTGCGGAACACGCAAAGGCGCGGGCGCTGCGTGGTGCCGCGAACCTTGCGGCGCACGCGCGCCTGGCGCGCGGTGCGTTTGACCAATCGGGTTTTGACGCCGGACATGATTTTTCCCCGTATCCCTTGTTTACGCGCCGGTCTTTCCGACCTTGCGACGAATCTGCTCGCCCGCGAACTTGATGCCCTTGCCTTTGTACGGTTCCGGCGGACGGATCTTTCGGACCTTCGCCGCGAAATGGCCCAGGGCCTCGTTGCTGATGCCCGTGAGCGTGATGAGATTCTGCTTTTCGACCTGCACCTGCACGCCGCGGGGGATCGGGACGACCTTCTCCGCCGGGAATCCCACCGCCAGGTGCAGCGCGTCCTTGCGGACCTCCGCCTTGTAACCGACGCCGACCATCTCGAGCTTCGTCTCGAAGCCCTTCGAGACGCCGGTGACCATGTTCTGCAGGAGCGCCCGCGTCAGGCCGTGCAGCGCCCGGTGCGTCCGGTGATCGGAAGCCCGGCTCACCTGGATCGTTCCGCCATCGACCCGGGCGTCGATGCCGTCACGCAATTCGTGCGTCAGTTCGCCCTTGGGTCCCTTGACCTTGACGACGCGGCCGGCGACCTCGACGTTCACGCCCTTGTCGACGGTAATCGGTTTTTTCCCTACGCGACTCATGTTTCCATTCCTTCGCGCGTCACCAGACGCGGCACAAAAGCTCGCCGCCGACGTTTTGCGTGCGGGCGTCCTCGTCGGCGAGAATTCCGCGGCTCGTCGATACGATCATGACGCCGAGCCCATCGAGCACCCTGGGGATCTCTCCGGCCTTGGCGTAACGGCGCAGACCCGGCCGGCTCACGCGCTGGATGCCCTGCACGATCGGCTTGCGCTCGGCGTCGTAACGCAGATAGACGTGGAGCACGCCCTGGCGGTCGTCCTCGTCCTTTTTGAATGCGTCGATATAGCCGCGATCCTTGAGGATCTTCGCGACGCCGACCTTGAGGTTCGACGCCGGCATGCTCACCTTTTCGTGCCCCGCGCCATAGGCGTTGCGGATGCGTGCAAGCATGTCGGCCAACGGATCGGTCATGACCATCGTTTCCCGCTCCTTCTTACCAGCTCGATTTGACGACGCCCGGCAGGTCTCCCTGAAGGGCGAGCTTGCGCAGACAGATGCGGCACATATCGAACTTTCGGTAGTACGCCCGGGGCCGTCCGCAAAGCGGGCACCGGTTGTAATCGCGAACGCCAAACCGCTTGGGGCGTTGCGCCTTGATGCGCAAGGATTTTTTCGCCACGCGTATGCTCCTCGTTACCTGCGGAACGGCATGCCCAAATGCTTCAGCAGGGCGCGCCCTTCCTCGTCCGTTTTGGCCGTCGTCACGATCGTGATATTCAGGCCCTTGATCTTGTCGACCTTGTCGTAATCGATTTCGGGAAAGATGATCTGTTCCCGCACGCCGAGCGTGTAGTTTCCGCGGCCGTCGAACGCCTTTTCCGACACGCCGCGGAAGTCGCGAACGCGCGGGATGGCGATCGAAATGAGCCGGTCGAGAAACTCGTACATGCGCTCGTGCCGCAGCGTGACCATGACGCCGATCGCCTGGCCCTCGCGCAGCTTGAACGCGGCGATGGACTTTTTCGCGCGTGTCACGACGGGCTTTTGCCCGGTGATCGCCGCCAATTCCACGGCCGAGGACTCGACGAGCTTCGGGTTCTGCAGGGCCTCGCCGAGGCCGTAGTTGACGGTGATCTTCGAAAGGCGCGGCACCTGCATGGGGTTCTTGTATCCGAACTCCTGCATGAGCGCCGGGGTCACCGTCTTGTCGTAGAGATCGCGCATCCGGGGATTCATCGCTTCACCCTTTATTTGTCCAGAAGCTCGCCGCACTTCTTGCAGGCGCGCAGCTTCCGTCCGTCCTCGAGGATCACGTGCTTGACGCGCGTGGGTTTGTCGCACGCCGGGCAGACGACCATCACGTTGCTGTGGTGGATCGGCCCCTCCCGCTCGATGATGCCGCCCTGGCGGTTGGCCTTGTTCGGACGCGAGTGGCGCTTGATGAAATTCATGCGCTCGACGACCACACGCCCCTTGTCGGTGTCGACATCAAGGACCTTGCCCCGCTTGGCCTTGTTCTCCAGCGAGCCTGCTTCCTTGCCGGCGATGATGTGGACGATGTCGCCCTTTCGCACCGGCATCTTTGTCTTGCCCTTCGGAATCATCGTCCTACCTCAAAGCACTTCCGGTGCGAGCGAAATGATCTTCATGAAATTTTTCGCGCGCAGTTCGCGAGCCACCGGTCCGAACACGCGGGTTCCGATCGGCTCGCGGTTGTTGTCGATCAGCACGGCGCTGTTGTCGTCGAAACGGATGTAACTGCCGTCCGGCCGGCTGATGTGGTTGTTCACGCGCACGATGACCGCGCGCTTGACGTCGCCTTTTTTCACCTTCGCGTTCGGAATCGCCTCGCGGATGGACACGACGACGATATCGCCGACCGAGGCGTATTTCCGCTTGCTGCCCCCGATGACCTTGATGCAGGCAAGCCGGCGCGCGCCGGAATTGTCGGCCACGGTCAATATGGTTTCTTGCTGAATCATATTGGAGCCCTCCGCCGCGCGGTTACGCGACCGGCTTTCTCATGACCCGCTTCACGGCCCAGTGCTTTTGCGCCGAGAGGGGGCGGGTTTCGATCAGTTCCACGACATCGCCCACGCGGCATTCGTTGGCCGCGTCGTGGGCCTTGTATTTTTTCTGGCGCTTGACGACCTTGCCGTAGAGCGGATGCTTGAACACACGCGACACGTTCACGACGACGGTCTTGTCCATCTTGTCGCTGGTCACGATGCCCTGCATCGTCCGGCGCTTTCCCTGCTCGCTCATCGGATCGCCTCCGTCTCGCTTTCCCGCTCGGCCAGTATCGTCTTGAGGCGCGCGATATCGCGGCGCACGCTCTTCATCCGCGCGGTGTTTTCAAGCTGTCCCGTGAAAAACTGAAAGCGGAGGTTGAAGTACTCCTCTTTCAGGTCCTGCTCGCGCTGCTCCATCTCGTCAACGGAGAGCTTGCGGAATTCCTCACCCTTCATGGGTGCCCTCCCGCGCGACGAACTTCGTCCGGATCGCGAGTTTGGAGGCCGCCAGGCGCAGCGACTGCTGCGCGAGCGCCGGCTCGACGCCTTCCATTTCGTAAAGGATGCGGCCGGGCTTCACCACGGCCACCCATTCCTCCGGCGCGCCCTTGCCCTTGCCCATGCGCGTCTCGGCGGGCTTTTTCGTGATCGGCTTGTCCGGAAAGATGCGGATCCAGATCTTGCCGCCGCGCTTGACCGAGCGCGTCATCGCGATACGCGCGGCCTCGATTTGGCGGGCGGTGATCCAGCCGTCCTGCACGGCCTGCAGCCCGTACTCGCCGAACGCGAGATCCGAACCGCGGCGCGCGCCGCCGGCCCGGCGGCCCTTGAACATCTTCCGGTGCTTGACCTTTTTTGGCGACAACATGGTTCAGCTCACTTCGTGTCGACTTCGCCGTGATAGATCCAGACCTTGATCCCGATGACGCCGTATGTCGTCTTGGCGTGGTACTGGCCGTAATCGATATCCGCGCGAAGCGTGTGCAACGGCACCCAACCCTCGCGGTATTGCTCGAACCGGCTCATGTCCGCGCCGCCAAGGCGCCCGGAGGCCGAAACGCGAATGCCCTTGGCCCCCAGTTTCATGGCGTTTGAGATCGCCCGCTTCATCGCGCGGCGAAACGCGATGCGGCGCTTGATCTGCTGCCCGATGTTTTCCGCGACGAGCTGCGCGTCGAGGTCCGCCCGGCGCACCTCCTGCACCTTGATGAAGATGTCGCGGTCGGCCATCTTCTGAAGCTCTTTTTGAAGGAGATCGAGCTCCTGTCCCTTGCGGCCGATGATGACGCCCGGGCGCGCCGTGTAGATGATGATCGTCATCTTGTTGTGCGTGCGCTCGATCTCGATCCGCGACACGCTGGCGTTCTCGAGGCGACGCTTCAGAAAATTGCGGATGCGCAGGTCTTCATGAAGGATCTTCGCGTAGCCCTTGTCGGCGAACCACCGCGAGTTCCAGTCCTTGATGATTCCGAGGCGGAATCCGATCGGATGCGTTTTTTGACCCACGATGCCTCCTAGCGCTCGTCGAGCACGACGGTGATGTGGCAGGTGCGTTTGAGGACGCGGTTGGCGCGTCCCATCGAACGCAGCAACACCCTTTTTTGCGTCGGTCCGCCGTCGACGAAAATCTTCTTGACGTACAGATCGTCGACATCGACGCCGCCGCGCGCGCTGGCGTTGGCGACCGCGGAATCGACGACCTTCTTGATGAGCCGCGCCGACTTTTTCGGCGTCAGCGCCAACTCGCCGAGGGCCTGCCCGACGGGCTTGCCCCGAACCATGTCCGCGACAAGCCGCCCCTTGAAGGGGGACAGGCGCTGGAATTTGGCGACGGCCTTGACTTCCATGATCGTTGCTCCTTGCGCCTTACTTCGAGGCCTTGGCGGCCTTCCGGTCGGCCGCGTGGCCGTGGAAGGTGCGCGTCGGCGAAAACTCGCCGAACTTGTAACCGACCATGTTCTCCGTCACGAACACGGGAACGAACTTTTTGCCGTTGTGGACCGCGAAGGTCAGTCCGACGAACTCCGGCAGGATCGTCGAGCGCCGGGACCAGGTCTTGATGATCTGGCGGCTGCCCGAGGTCTGCGCGCGGTCCGCCTTTTCCTTCAGGTGGCCGTCGACGAAAGGTCCTTTTTTGATGGAACGAGCCATGAACGCGATTCCCCTTACTTCCGCCGCTTGACGACGTATTTGTCGGCGTCGTGCCGCCGACGCGTCTTGTAACCCTTGGTCGGAATGCCCCACGGCGTGCAGGGATGACGACCGCCGGAGGAGCGGCCCTCGCCGCCGCCCATCGGATGATCCACCGGGTTCTTCGCGACGCCGCGCACGTGCGGCCGGCGCCCGAACCATCGCGACCGGCCGGCCTTGCCGATCACCATGTTGCTGTAGTCCGCGTTGCCCACCTGGCCGATCGTCGCCATGCACTCGCCAAGAAAACGGCGCAACTCTCCCGAGGGAAGCTTCAGAAGGACGTATTTGCCTTCCTTGCCCATGACCTGGGCGGAATTGCCGGCCGAACGCGCGACCTGCCCGCCCTTGCCGACCTTCATTTCGATATTGTGCACGCTGGTACCGTCGGGAATGCTGCGCAGCGGCATCGCGTTGCCCGGCTGGATGTCCAGCCCCTCGCCCGCGACGACCTTGTCGCCGACCTTCAACGCGACCGGCGCCAGGATGTAGCGCTTCTCGCCGTCGACGTAGTGCAACAGCGCGATGCGGCAGTTGCGGTTCGGGTCGTATTCGATCGCCGCGACCTTCGCCGGAATGTCGAGCTTGTTGCGCTTGAAGTCGATGACGCGGTAGTGCCGCTTGTGCCCGCCGCCCGTGTTGACGTTGGTCTGGCGGCCGTGATTGTTGCGTCCGCCGGTGCGCGACATGGGTTCAAGCAGCGACTTCTCGGGCGTCGACTTGGTCACGTCCTCGAAGCTGTCCACCATCATGTAGCGGCGGCTCGGACTCGTCGGTTTGAAATTTCGAAACGGCATCAGGTCTTCCTTCGATTCTCGTTACACGCCTTCAAAGAAGTCGATGCTTTCCCCGGCGGCCAGTTTCACGACCGCCTTCTTCCAGTTCGGCGTACGGCCGAAAATCCGGCCGCGGCGCTTGTTCTTGCCCCGCATGACCGCGGTGTGAACGGCGAGCACGTGCACGCCGAACAACTCCTCGACCGCACGGCGGACTTCGAGCTTGGTTGCGTCGCGCGCGACTTCGAACACGTGATGGCCGGCGTCTTCCTTGTTCAGGTTGGCCTTCTCCGTGATGATCGGGCGCTTGATGATGTGATGCGGATCCGTCATTGGCCGAGCCTTTCCTCGATCTTCGCGACCGCGTCCTTCGTCACGACCAGGCGGTCGTAGCGCAGGATGTCATACACGTTCAGCCCCGCGACCGGCAGCACCTTCGCGCCCCCCAGATTGCGGCTGGCGCGTTCGAGCGACTCGTCGCGCTCGGCGACGACGAACAGCGCGTTCGTCACCCCGAGATCGCCCATCAGCCTGACGAACGATTTGGTCTTGGCGGCATCGAGCGCGAGTGCGTCGACGACGGTGAGTTTGTCCTCGCCCGCCTTCATCGAAAGCGCCGAGACCAGGGCGCCGCGCCGCACCTTCTTGGGGGTCTTGAACGACCAGTCCTTGGGCTCGATCGCGTGAATGTGCCCGCCGCCGACGCGCACGCCGGAGCGCGCGCTGCCCGCGCGGGCCCGGCCCGTGCCCTTCTGGCGATAGAGCTTGGCGCCGCTGTAGCTCACTTCCGTGCGGCCCTTGGTCTTTTTCGTGCCGGCGCGGCGATTGGCGAGCTGATTGCGAACGACCTCCCAAAGGAGATGCTCGCGAACCGGCGCGCCGAAAAGATCGTCGCGCAGTTCGAGACTGCCCGCCGCCTGGCCCTGCTGGCTTTTCATATCCACTTTCGGCATGGCCGTTATCCTCTCTGGCCTTCCGCCTGTTCGCTCTTGCGCCGCTTTTTCGTCTCGACAACGCGCACGACGGCGCGGCTCGATCCCGGCACGCCGCCTTCGATGAAAAGCAGATTCTTGTCCGCGTCGATGCCGAACACCTTCACGCGCTGCACCGTCGTCGTCTTGCTTCCGAGATGCCCGGCCATCGGCCGGCCTTTCAGAACCCGGGACGGCGTCGCCGACGTTCCGATCGAGCCGGCCTCGCGGCGATTCTTCGAGCCGTGCGTCATCGGGCCACGCGAATGGTGATGCCGGCGGATCGCGCCCTGGAAGCCCTTGCCGACCGACCTGCCCTTCACGTCGACGACATCGCCCGCCGCAAACGATTCGACGGTGATCTCCTGGCCGACCTTGTAGTCGTCCGGGTTCGTCACGCGGAATTCGCGCACGAGGCGAAACGCCGTCTTCAATTGCAGGTGCTTCTTGACTTGCCCCGCGACCGGACGCGACACCTTGCGCGCGTCGACCGGAAAAAATCCGACCTGCACCGCGGCGTACTTGTCCTTCTCTTCGCTCTTGACGCGAATGATCGTGCCCGGCCGCGCCTCGATGACGGTGAGCGCGTGCCGCCGACCTTCGCCGTCGAAGGCCTGCGTCATGCCGAGTTTCGTTCCGAAGATTCCCTTCATGACGTCAACCTCAAGCCGCTCCGCTCGTGATCAGTTTGATGTCCACATCGACACCCGGCGACAGTTCGAGCTTGCCCATCGCCTCCATCGTCTCCTGCGTCGTGTCGAAGATCTCGATGAGCCGCTTGTGCGTGCGAATCTCGAACTGCTCGCGGCTCTTCTTGTCGACGTGCGGCCCGCGCAGCACGCAGAACTTTTCGATCTTCGTCGGCAGCGGAATCGGCCCGGACACGTGCGCGCCCGTCCGCTTGGCGGACTCGGCGATCTCCTTGGACGACTTGTCCAGAAGCTTGTAGTCGTAAGCCTTAAGCCGAATCCGAATGCGTTGTTTGGCCATGTCCGTTACCCCCCAAGCCTACTTCAGAACCTTGGTGACGACGCCGGCGCCGACGGTTCGTCCGCCCTCGCGGATGGCGAAGCGGACGCCGTCTTCCAGGGCGATCGGGTTGATGAGCTCGATCGTCATTTTCACGTTTTCGCCCGGCATCACCATCTCC
>JAIOHV010000106.1 GCA_019912885.1 bacterium | reverse complement strand
CCGTGTCGTCGTCCGGGAGGGTGTCGTCGTCGGTGCCCGTATCGTCGTCCGGCAACGTGTCATCGTCGGTCGTGTCGTCGTCCGGCAGCGTGTCGTCGTCGGTGCCGGTGTCGTCATCGAACGTATCGTCGTCAGGCAAGGTATCGTCGTCAGGCAACGTATCGTCGTCTGCCGTATCGTCGTCTGCCGTGTCATCGTCGGCCGTGTCGTCGTCAAAGTAATCATCGGGATAGACACATTTTGCACCGGTCGACTTACCGCAACCGCTGTTGTGGTCGTTGTCATTTGAAAAGGGGCCATCCTCGCTTCCGACGATGGCAAAACATTCGCAACCCGAGACGGCAATCCCAAAAAAAACGAATATGAAAACAAGGACTGACCGGAAATATCCGCGCACAAACATACGCATGCGACGACTCCGCGAAGCCCCGGACAGACGGAAATGCAGAGTGACATGATAGACGATCACGCAAACGCCAACAATCTCGTCCCGGTTGCTAGCGCGTGCAGGGCGCAGCCGGCAACAATTCCCCTGTCTCCTCGTCCCGATATTGCACGCACCACCCCGCGTCGCCGCGCTCGCCGCGCGCGTACAGATCGGCCATCACGCCGCCCTTGCCGCGATGCACCACGAGGCGCACGCGCGTCTCGGAATAGTCGTTCAGCATCTCGTAGTCGGTGTCCGAATCGCCCGCGACCAATAGCGGCGCGCGGCCGATGACCTGGTCGATGACGCGCACCTTGCCGGGGCCGTAAGTGACGTCGTAGCCCTCGCGCAGCAGCTCGTCGGTGTAGCGCCCGCCGCGCACGACAAGCCGCATGCCGAGCACGTTTTCGGCGGGGATTCCGTAGCCCCATCGCGGATCGGAAACGATTGGCGCGACGATCTCCTGCATGCTCGCGGTGACGATGTGCACCGAAAATCCCACGCCCGAAAGCGCGCGGGCCGCCTGTTTCATCGCGGGAGTCTCGCGGATGCCCGTCGCAATTCTGACCGTCTGCGCGCCCGCGCGCGTCCCCTCGCCGGCGCACGCGAGCGTCTCCACGCGGCGCGGCGCGGCGGTCTCGCGCGCATACACATCGAGCGCAAGCGAGGAAAGATCGCCCGGCGCAAGGCCCGCGTCGAGCTGATTCGACCAGGGATACGCGAACAGCTTGCCGACGCCGTGCGTCTCCACGAGCCCCATGAAAAGGATGTTCATCTTGACGCGAAACTCCGCGAACGCCGGCGCGTCGCGCAGCTTGTCCACCGTCGTGTCGCCGCCGAGCGTCTGGGCGCGTTCGAAAAGCCACGCGTACGCGTCGGCAACGTCGGCCGACAGATCGGCGATGCGTGCGCCGCCCCAGGCGGGGTCGATGTGCGTCACGCCCATGGGATCGACGGGCATGTGCGCGCGCCACGCGTCGGGCGTCATGCCGAAGATCAACCGGTCGATCTGCGCGCGCAGCACCTGCTCGCCGATGTCACCAGCGATCATGGTGTCGTCGAAATCGAACACCGCCACGGGCGGATGTGCGGCATCGAACGACGCGGACCCGCGCCCGCGCTCGCGCACCAGCGCGGAAAGGAGATCGACCGCGCGCGGGCTCCAGCCATCGCCGAAGTCGGGCGTCATGCCGTGGACCGATTGGACATCGTGGACATTATGGACGGAATGGACGGGATGGACAGGCCGGTGGCAACGCGGAACGGGTATTCCCCATTCCGCATTCCCAATTCCCAATTGGCGATTACATCGCCAGCCGGATGTCGCGCTTGATGCGCTCCTTGCCCAAAATCGAGATCACCGTCTCGTCGTACGGCGTGCCCTGGATCTTGCGGCAATCTTCCTCGACAAACACCATCGTCGTTTCGATGCCGTAGCTGTTCAGCACGCGCTTCATCGCGGAATAGTTCGTGTCGAACGCCTCCTTGACGGAGACGAAGCCGTGCTCCGCGGCCTTGGCGCGGTCCCAGAAGGCGATCGGATTGATTTCAAAGAAATTGATGTCGTAGAGGTCCGGCTCGATGAGGATGATGTCACCCTTGAAGTGCGGGTCCTGTTCGAATCGCTTGAGCGCGTGGTGCAGGCGGAAATGCAAAAGCGTGCGGAACGCCTGGTTCAGCACGGCGAGCGCGCCGCCGTCGCCCAGGTACGGCTTGTCCGGCACATACGTTCCAAGGTCCTTGTAAAAACGCACCAGCAGCTTGTTCACGAACGGGCGGAAGGGATTAAACACGATGACCAGGTCCGCGCCGTGCTCGACCGCCACGTCGATGTTCGCGGTGGTCGTCACGCCGCCGTCCAGGTAATCCACGCCGCGGATGCGCGCGGGCTTGAAAAACCCCGGAAGCGCGGTGCTCGCCTGCACCGCCTCGCTGATCGAAAGCGACGTGTCCTCGTCGTGGCCGAAGATTGCGCGCTCCGCGGTGTCGAGGTTCAGCGCGGTGATGTAGAGCTCCTTGCGCCGGCGGAAATACAGCTCGTTGAAATCGTTTTTGCGGTTGTTGCGCTCGAAATTTTCGCGCAGGTAGCGCTCGAGCGGGCGGTTGTCGAAGATGCCCGCGGGCAGGTACGATAGCGGGCTCGGCACGTTCGTGCTCGCCAGCGTCATACGCACGAGCGTCTTCATGTAGTTGTCCGCGTTCTTCCAGTTCGGCCGGCGCAAAAACTTCAGGAGCGCCTGCGGATACTGATGCTCCGGATTGACGACGTTCGAGAGAAACTTCACCGCGAAACGTGGAAGCATCGTCATCGAGTCGAAGACCAGGTGCAGCGGCTTGGAGACGAACTCGGACAGATTCGGGCTGTAGAAATCGAGCGGCTTGAGCTGGCTGAAACGCGAGCCGCGCCCGTCGATGCTCTTGAGCAATTCCTCCACGCCGATGCCGTGCGCGATCGGCGCGGCGAGGAACGCACCCGCGGACAGGCCGACGAAGATGTCGAAATCCGTCACGTCGCGGTTGACCATCAGGTCGTTCAGCGCCTTGAGGCCCGCCAGCGTGTAAGCGCCGCCGGAAACCGCGCCCCCCGCGAGCACGAGCGCGACCTTGGCGTTGTTCTTTTTGACGTTGGGATCGCTCTTGGCGACGATCGTAACGGACATGCACCCTCCGGGCGTTTCGCCCCTCCACATCCCTATCGGCGCAAACGGTGCGCCAAATTATTCAAATTTTACGCGTTCTTGACGTGGTGCGTCAAATCGAAAGGGCCGCGATCGGAGCCGCAAACGTAGCGAAGCGGAGTGTGCGGTCGATACCGCCCCGGCAAAAACAACCCGTGCCCGTGCCCGATGGAATTGTCCGAAAGTTTGGAAGTTTGGAAGTTTGGTGAGTCCGGCAGTCCGGCAGTCCGAAAGTCCGGAAGGTCATCGCAATCGCGAAATTAGAAACACCCACGTGCGATGGCATTCCCAATTCCCAATTCCCAATTCCCCATTGCGCTATGGTAGCTCGTGCTCCGCCGCGTACCGCTTCGCGAATGCGCACCGCTCGGCCCACTCGTCCGCCAGCATCCGCAACCCCGGCGGCAAATCGGCCGGCGGCTCCTCGGCGAACACGCGCCGCGCCTGCTCATAATCGCCCGCCTCGTAGAGCGTTTCGCCAAGCGTCAGCCAAGCCTCGATCTCAAGTTCCGCGTGCGGCAGGCCGTGGTGCCGCGCCATGCGCAGCGCGCGGGCCGCATCGACGGGATGGCGGTCGTTGGCGAGCCTGCGCCCGAGCAGATAATGCAGATATCCCGCTTGCGGGCGAAACTTGAGCGCGTCCGTGAGAAGAAACGTGTGGTCCAGGTCGCGCGTCTCGGTGAAGTAGCGGCGCATGTTCGGCTCGACGAACTCGTCGTCCATCGCGGCCAGGGCGATGGCGGCCTCGCGCGTGTACGACGACACGAGATCGAGCGCCAGCAATTCCCGATAGTGTGCGCGCGCCGCGTCGAGGTCGCCGGAGCGCCACGCGATTTCGGCGAGGATCAGCCGCGCCTCGGCGATCGCGCGGATGTCGCCATGAGGCGGGCGGACCGTGTCCGTGCCGCCCGGCTCACGCTCCCCCACGGCCGCGGTTGCAACACTTTCGGGCGCGCCCTCGGTGGCGACGATCGTCTCGGCAAGCTCGCGCGCCGCATCGAGATCCTCCGCGTAGAACCGCGCGCGCATGATGTCGCTCCGATAGCGCGGATGTTCGCCGCCCGTCTCGTACGCCGCGGTGAAAAGGCGCGCCGCCTTTTTGTATCGCCCGCTTCGCGCGGCCCTGTCGGCATCCTCGGAAAGGCGCGCGACGCGGCGGGCGCAGCGCTCCTCGAACAGTGACGGGCGGAAGAACGCGTAATTCGCGATGCGCAAAAGGCGCGGCGGCACATCGACCGCGTCGAGCGACGCCTCCCACTCGTCGGCAAGCTCGGCGAGCGGCTTGTTGAATGCGCGTTCAAACCCGCCGGTGCGATAGACGCGCGACACCGCGGGGAGGCCGTGCGTGTCGAGAAGCCAGGTCACGAATCCTCCCCACGCGAGGTAGCTGCGCCGCCCTTGCAGACGCCAGAAGCCGGTCGGCCCGGAGATCGCGGCGATGTCTGGCAGGCGGCCGACGCGCTTCATCGCCGCGGCCCATTGCGGGATCGTGTATTCATCGCGAAATTTTTCCGACGCGACCGCGAGTCCCTCGGTCAGTCCGAGGACCGGCGAATAGCCAAGGCCGGTGATGCCCCAATCCGAACCGAGCACATGTACGATCTCGTGTTTCAACACGCGGTGCGGCGGCGGTTCGATATTCATGTGCATCTCGCGATGCGCGCAGTCGGCGTATTGCGTGCTTCCGGCGCCCTGCAGGCGCTTTTTCTCGCGTTCGCCGCGATAGAAAAACGCGGTGACCGGATCGGGATCCTCGATGCCGAGGAACGCGGCCTGCTGGGCGAAGCGAAACTCGACATCAAGCACGATCTCGCGCAGGCGAGCAGCGGACACGTCCTCGGGGTAATGGATCGTCGCGTTCGCGGATTCGTATCGGGCGCCCAGGCGCTCGGCGATGACCGCACGCGTCATCGCAACGCCAAGCGTCTCGCCCCTGGCGGCGAGCACGAAAAACGCCAGCAGCGCGGCGGCGAATAGCTGTCCTTCGGCGAATGTCAGGCGAAAGCGCGCGCCCTCGCCTTCCTCGGCGCGGCGAAGGACAAGGCGCGCGGCGACGGCCGACGCGGCGGCGAGTGCGAGCGCCTGCGCGCGGCTTGCCGCAAGCGCGGCGGTGATACGCACCGCGCGGTCGTAAACCGGGCCGGGGAAATAGCCGAGCAGGGTGTTGAAGGCGAACACCACCGGCTCCTGCCAGACGACCCAAACCTCCCAACCCAGATGAAGAAGCACGATGGCCAGATACGCCCGATGCGCGCGGCGGAAATACGCGGCGCACAGCACGCCGAGCGCGGAGGCGTAAGCGATCGTCGGCGCGGGCAGGATCGCAAACCACAACAGCGACGAAGAAACGTCGCACAATCCCCTGAACACGCCGGCGAAAGCGAGGATCGCGACGTTCGCGACCAGCACGCCGAGAAGGACGCCCGTCGTACCCGCGATGTGCGGCCACAGCGCCGCCGCGCGCGGGCGCTCCCGGCGAAAACGCGCGATCGCCAGATGCCCGGCGGCGATCGCGAAGAAGAATGTCTGAAGCTGCGCGGCCTCGTAGCCCACGTCGCCGATGAGCGGCAGGAACGCCTGAGCGACCGTGACAACGAGAAGAGTAGCGATGAGGACGGATTGGAAGCGCATGTCTTACCGCAAAGGCGCTAAGAGGAACGCGAAGACGCCAAGAAAAATAACAGGAATCCTTTGCGTTCCTTTGCGATTCTTTGCGCCTTTGCGGTGAAATTTCTTACGCCAAAAACAGCACCGCCGCGGCGGCCGCGACCGCGCCGAGCTTGAGCACGAGCACGACGTAGTTCGTCTCGTCGTCGTTGATGCTGCCGACAAACTTGTAGGTGTTTGGCAGGAACGCGCCGCCGTCTTTTGCGTAAGCGCCGTCCTCGAACAAATCGAGCGAGTCGTGAATCTTCACGGTCATCGCGAGCAGGTCCTGCAGGCGCGTGCGGTTCAACTCCACCATCGCCGCGGACGTGAACCCGACGGCAAGCGTCACGAGAGCGAAAAATCCCTTGTAGACAAGGCAGAAAAACCAGCCGCCGCTCCCGCAGCCGGACAGCCCGCGGATGAGGAACGCGGACGCGGCGATCGCGGCGACAAGCGACAGGCCGAGGATGAACAGGCGGTCCTCTTTCGTCTTGCGGTAGAGGATCTCGTTCGCGTGCGTCTGGAGGATGGCCAGCATCGTATTCGAGCGGTCGGGCGAAAATCTCGCGTCGCCGCCGCCGTCGCCGGACGATCCGCCGCCGTCGCCGCCGCCGGTCTCGGGCTTTTCGACCTTCTTCGCGGCGGCCTTCGGGGCCGGCGCCTCGGCCTTGGGCTCTTTTTTGGAGCCCGGCCGCTTGACGGCCACGCGTGTGCCCGTGGTCTTGCGCGATTGCAGGCCCGTCGAGGTGGGTTCGAGGTTTTCGCCGCCCGGGGCTTTCGCGTTTTCGCCCCCGGCGGTGGACTCGAAGATCGAATCGCGCTTGCCTTTGTCCGTGGCCATAATCACTCCCGCGAAAGACGCGCCAGCACCTCGTCGGTGAGCGCATCGAAATCCTGCGTGCCCTTGCCGGCGGCCGAACGTTCGTACTCGAAGATCGTTTCCTGCTGGGAGGGCGCGCTGCGATGCTTGGTGTTGACGCGGACGCGCGTCGAAAAAAGCAGGTCTTTATATTGATTCGCCAACAATTCTTCAACCGTGAAGGTCACTTTCTCGCGCCGGTCGTACATCGTCAGCACGAATCCGAGCACCGAAAGCGCCGGATTCAGCCGGCGGCGCACCTTCTCGACCGTCTCCATGAGGAGCTTGAGCCCGAGCATCGGCAGATATTCGCAGGAGACCGGCACGATGAGGTGATCGCTCGCGACGTACGCATTCACGGTTAAAAGCCCGAGGTAGGGCCCCGTGTCGATGAGGACGAAGTCGTAGCTCTTCGCGTCCTCGGCCAGCACCTCCGCCAGATACCGCTCGCGTCCCATCAGGCTCGCGAGGTTCAGGTCGGCGTTCGCGAGGCTTTCGCCCGCGGGCGCGAGATAGAGATTCTCCACCTTCGTCGGCACGACGATGTCGCCGATGGCGCCCTCGTCGAGCAGCACCTCACACACGCCGCGCTCGTGTTCATCGAGCCGGCGGTAGAGCGCCTGCGTCAGATTGCACTGCGCGTCCAGGTCCACGAGCAGCACGCGCTTGCCCTTCCGGGCGAGGCCCGCGCCGAGGTTGATCGCGGTCGTCGTCTTGCCGACGCCGCCCTTCTGATTCGTGATCGAGATGATCGGCATGAAGCGGAAATTCTTCCGGGAAAACGCGTGGAATCGGTGTCACGCGAGCATTACCACGAAGCGGACAAAAGAGAAAAGAGGCGACACGAGAAAAGAGAAAAGAGGAAAGAGGAAAGAGGCGGCGAGCGCAAAGCGGCGGCGAGCGCGATTCGCGCCATTTGCCTTTCCCGCCAAGCGGCGTACATTGGACTTACCGCGCCCGTCGAATCGTGGGGGATGATTCGGGGGAAATTATGTTGAGGTTTGCCGTACCGCTCGGGAGCGCGGACGCGGCGCGGGTTCATGAAGTTCTCGACAACGCGGAAAAGGTCATGGTCATCTCGCTTGCGGGTGACGGCTCGTTCACGCGCGAAATCCTTCAGGTGTGCGAGTGCCCAAGCGCGTGCCGCGCGCGCTGGTTTCGCGACCACGGAATCCAGTGGGTGATTTGCGGCGGAATCTCGGCGCCGTTCGCGGCGCGCCTCGCGGAAAAGGGCGTTCACGTCGTTCCCCACTTCGCGGGAACGATCGAACTGGCCATCGATTCCTTCATCACCGGCCGGATTCCCGACGACCATGCGTACGCGCTTTGAGATGAGAAAGAGAAAACAGAAACGAATCCCGTCTTCGCCCGGCCCGTCACCGAAATTTCGACGCGGCGTCGCAAGAAATTCGTTGTCGCCGGGTTGAATCGGCGTATAATTTTTGCTTGGATCCGCGGAAGCAAGTGGGAAAATGAAGAGGTGCGTCATGAGGTTCGCAATCCCCCTGGGAGGCGCGGGCGCGGCGAACATCCACGAGGTCCTCGACAACGCGGAGCGCATCATCGTCGTGACCGTTGACGATCACGCGGTGACCGCTCGCGAGGAAATCGACGTGTGCGATTGCCCAAGCGCCAAACGCGCGCGCTGGTTCCACGACAACGACATCGATTGGGTGGTCTGCAACGGCGTCTCGACGCCGCTGGCTTCGCGCCTGGAGGAGTCCGGCGTCCACGTCGTGCCGTGGATTTCCGGCGCCGTCGAAAAGATCATCGACGATTTCGTCACCGGCCGGATTCCCGACGCCAGCATGTATATGGCGTAGTTGGTCGATCGGCGCGCGCCTACGGCCAATTGAAAAACAAGAATCCGGGAGATGTCGCCTGCCTGGCGGGAAATCGTGGCGCTCTCGCCGAAAAAACGATCGTCCCCGTTGTTGCTTGCGCCCCGCAAAGCGCCTAACATCCCCCCGCGTTTTTCCTGGGTGATTCCCTTGAACGGGACACGAACGGAGGGCTCCATGCGTTCGCTATCGCGGGCGTTCGTTTTTGTGTGCGTTGTCGTTATTTGCGCCGGGACGGCCTTTGCCGGCGCGACGGCCGACAACAAGATTGACCCCACCCTCGGGCAGGCGATCGAAAACGCCGCGCCCGACGCGTATCTGCGCGCCTTCGTCATCCTGACTGGGCGCGTCGATTTGCAGGCGATGGTCGACGAACTCACGGCGCGCGGCGCAAGCCTTTCCCGCCGGCACTACGAGGTCATCACCGCGCTTCAGGAGACCGCCGCCGCGACGCAGTCCGATCTTCGGGCGCACCTGGCCGACGGCGAACGCGAGGGCCACGTCGCGAAGTTCCGGCCGTACTGGATCATGAACGCCGTCACCGTGTGGGCGAAGCCCGCGTTCATCCAGCAGCTCGCCTGGCGCGATGACGTAAGCGAGATCGCCTTCGCGTATCCCATCGAAAACATCGCGCCGATCGGCGAGCCGGTGATTGACGACGGCCACCTGATCGCCGCGATCGAAAACGGCATTTCCATCACGCGCGCGCCGGAGCTGTGGGCGCTTGGCATCGACGGGTCCACCGCGATCGCGGGCGACTGCGACACCGGAGCGGACGGCAATCACATCGCGTTCGGCGACCGTTGGCGCGGCCTCGACGCGGGTGTGGATCCAGGCGAGGCATGGTTCGATCCGGTCACCAACACGACCTTCCCGTTCGATGCCGGCTACCACGGAACGCACACGCTCGGCACCATCGTCGGCGACGACGGCGCGGGCAATCAGATCGGCATGGCGCCGGGCGCGAAATGGATCGCGGCCGGCACGATCGACCGGGTGAGCATCCAGCAGACGATCGACGACTCCGTCCTCGCGTTCCAGTGGTTCGCCGACCCGGACGGCAATCCGGCGACGATGGACGACGTGCCGGACGTCATCAACAACTCCTGGGGCATCAGCCCTCTGTATCACGGGGTGCCCTTCTGCGACACGCAGATGTGGGGCGCGATCGACGCCGCCGAAGCCGCGGGCGTCACCGTCGTGTTCGCCGCGGGCAACGAGGGCTCCGCCGCCAAGACGTTGCGCACGCCGGGCGACCGCATCAGCTCGCCGTACAATTCATTCGCGATCGGATCGCTCTTGCAGGACGGCACGACGATCTCCGGATTCTCGAGCCGCGGGCCTTCGGGCTGCGACGACGTGACGATCAAGCCCGAGGTCTCCGCCGTCGGATCGGACGTGCGTTCCTCGATGCCGGGCGATCAATACGGCAACCTCTCGGGCACCTCGATGGCCACGCCGCATGTCGCCGGCGCGGTCGTGCTGTTGCGCGACGCCTTCCCCGACGCCACGCCCGAACAGATCAAGTTCGCGCTCTTTGAAACCGCCGTCGATCTCGGCGACGCCGGCGAGGACAACACATTCGGCAACGGGCGCATCGACGTGGTCGAGGCCTATCTTTTCCTGCAAACGCTGATGGTCAACTCCGACGGCAAGGTCGACGCGACGCCCGTCGTCACCTGCGGGCAGGACATCGATATCACGCTGCGCGACGCGGACCTCACTGCGGCCTTCGCGTATGTCGGAGCGACGAGCGACACGGAGACGACACCGGAAACGGTGACGCTGACCAAGGTGAAGGACGGCGTGTACGAGGGCGTCATCAGCGCGGAAACCGGAGCGCCCGCGACGGACGGCGTTTTGCAGGTCGCGCACGGCGACCTCGCGACGGTCACTTACATCGACGCGGACGACGGCGACGGCGGCACGAACGTGACAAAAACCGCCGAGGTCGAGATCGACTGCGCCGCGCCGATCTTCGCCGGACTTACGTCCGCGACCGGCGGCGATACGACCGTCACGCTTGCCTGGAGCGCGGCGGCCGATCAAACGAACGTGACCTACAACATCTACCGCGCGCTTGCGCCGGGCGGGCAAAACTTCGGCGCGCCGCTCGCCTCCACGACGCAGACCACTTACATCGATATCGGCCTCGCAAACTACACGCCGTTCTACTACGTCGTGCGCGCCGAGGATGCGTTCGGTTACGAGGAAACGAACACGGTGGAGCGCCTCGGCATGCCCATCGGTCCGGACACCCTGTTTTTCGAGGACTGGGAGACGGTGACCGGCGACCTGTCCGACTGGACAATCGAAAACGGCGGCAGCGCCGCGCACACCTGGCGCACGGACAACCCCGGCGCGCGCACGTCGCCATTCTGGGACGGGACGTTCGCGATCGCGGACAAGGAATTCGCCGGCTTCCTCGTGCCTTTTGATGACGCGATGATCACGCCCGCGATCGACTGTTCGGAGCACCACGATATCACGGTGCGTTTCGATCATTTCTTCAGTGCCGGCTTCGCGGAGCCCGGCGACGTCGCCTATTCCACTGACGGCCAGAACTGGACCGTGGTGCGGACCTTCCGCTTCCTGGACGACGAGGGCGAACGCGAATTCGATCTGCCGAACGCGGCGAACGAGCCGGCGTTGTACGTGCGTTTCCGGTACGTCACCGGCATCGGCCCCGCGGAGTATTGGGGACTCGACAACATCGCCGTGCGCGGATGGCCCGACACGCCGTCCACCACGACAACGACCACGACGACCACGACAACCACCACGACGACCACGATCCCCGGCGACGATGACGACGACACCGCCGACGACGATACGTCGATCGACGACGATACCGCGGATGACGACACGATGGATGACGACACCGCGGACGACGACGCCGACGACGATACCGCCGACGACGACACCTCGATGGACGACGACACCGGCGATGACGACGCGTCGGACGACGACTCCGGCTCGCCGCTCGACGACGACGACGACGATGACGATGACGACGATGACGACGATGACGGCGGCTGCTGCGGCTGTTGAGAAAGAGGCTGATAGACGGGAAGCGGCATGGCGACGAACGGAGCCGCGACCTTGAGGGAGCGAGCGGCACCTCACCGGCACGTACGCTGATCGCTGACTGCTGACTGCTGACTGCTGACTGCTGACTGTTGACAGCTATTCGTCCATCGCGTCCATTCGGTCCATCATGTCCATTTCGTCCATCGCCACGCACACCGCCTGACCGCATGCCGCTCTTCCGCAAAAAACGCCGCGCGGCTGACGACGATATCGACCCGCGCCTGATTCCGCGCGCGCTCGTCCGCGACATCGCTCCCGGCGACGACGACACGACATACGCGCATGACGATTCGACCGGCGACCTCGCCGCCACGATCCGCGTGCCGTTTGTCACGCGCGAAGCGCGAGCGCTCGGATACGTCGCCGCGTCCGCCGCCATCGCGCGCCTTGTCGCCCGCGGCATCGCGCCGCGTTCGCTCTCCGCCACGCTCTCGGCTCCCGCCCTGGGAACGCCGAGCTCCAGCTCGGCCCTCTCCGAATCCCTCGTCTCCGAAATGGCCGCCGGCTTCGCCGCCGCCGCCATCGACGCCCGCGCGTCCGTCGGCGAACTTTCGCAAGTCGAACCGGATGCCGCCCTCGCGGACGCCTCTCCCGCGTCGCGCTGCTTCATCACCGTAACCGCCACCGGCACCGGCCCGTCGGTCTTTACCGGCGGCCCCGCGCGGCCCCAAGACGCGTTCATCTTGACCAAGTCCGTCGGCCTTGGCGTGACCGCTCACGTCGCGCTGCGTCATCGCGACGCCGAGGCGATGCGGCGGTACGGGCGCATGGCGGGCGCGCTGGATATCGGACTATTGAAACACGCCGAGAACATCCGCGACGCGGAAGCCATCGACGCGCGCGGCCTTCTCGCCGCGCTCGCGCGGCTTTGCGTACGCAACGGAGTCGGCGCGGTGGTGACGTATTCCCGTCTTCCCCTCGCGGAGGATGTCGAGGGTTTCGTCAACGAGGGCTTCATCCCCGACGGAGCGCGCGACGGCTGGGCCGCCGCGGAAACATCCGTCGCGTTCGATCCCGACGTCACGCAGACGCACCGCTGCGTCTTATGCGATTGCGCCCTTGGCGGGGGCGTTATCGCGCTAGTCGGATCGGCGTTGGCCGGCGACGTGCGCGTGGTGGCCCAGGTCGTTTCGGAAAAGGTATTGCGCGTGCGTACCTGAAGTCGCGAACCTTGATTGATTTGGCGGATACGGGCGGCCCGACATTGTCAACGCGAACGCAATGAACGAAAAAGGAGCGCGTTGGCGACGACACGATTGGATCGGATTTTGACTACGAAACGAAAAAGCGCCGGCCCGGCATCGGACAAGACGCCCGCACGGCGATCGATGGGACGCGCGCGCGACGAGGCGGCGTTCCCTGTCGCGCCGCCGCGTTCGGAACTTCCGCGCGACTACGCCGAAACCCTGGGCGAACTGAAGCGCCGCATCGCGAACGAGCGCCTGCGCGCGGTGCTGTCCGCCAATTCCGCGATGGTCAATCTATACTGGGATATCGGGCGCGTGATCCTGGAGCGCCAGGCGCGCGCCGCATGGGGCGCGAAGGTCATCGACCGCCTATCGTCCGACCTGCGCGAAGCCTTCCCCGAGATGAAAGGCCTATCCCCCCGGAACCTGAAATATATGCGCGCCTTCGCCGTCGCCTGGCCGGACCGGGCAATTGTGCAGCAGCTTGCTGCACAAATACCCTGGTTTCACAATTGCATCCTTCTGGACAAAATCGCCGACGCGCCGACTCGCGAATGGTATATGAAAAAAACCATCGAAAACGGCTGGTCGCGTAACATCCTCGCGATGCAGATCGACGCCCGAGCCGACGAACGGCACGGAAAGGCGATCACGAATTTCGATGTCGCGCTGCCGCCCTCGGATTCCGACATGGCCGCGCAGATTTTCAAGGATCCGTATTTGTTCGATTTTCTGGGCACCGCCGATCCCCGGCGGGAGCACGAGGTCGAGCAGGCGCTGGTCGATCACATCCAACGATTTCTCCTCGAGCTGGGAACCGGATTCGCGTTCGTCGGACGCCAGGTGCTGCTTGAAGTCGGGGACGACGACTTTTACATTGACCTGCTCTTTTACCACCTGAAACTGCGTTGCTACGTCGTCATCGAGCTCAAGGCCGTTCCCTTCAGTCCGGCCTTCATCGGGCAGTTGAACCTTTACCTCTCCGCCGCGGACGACCTGTTGCGCCACCCGGACGACAGGCCGACTATCGGCCTTTTATTGTGCCGTTCGAAGAAAAAGATCGTGGTCGAATACGCGCTGCGCAATCTGAAAAAGCCGATCGGCGTCGCCCAGTGGGAGACGCTTATTGTCGCCAATCTGCCCAATGAATTGAAGGGTAGTCTGCCGTCCGTGGAGGAGATCGAGGCCGAACTCGCCGATTCGTCACTGACCGACGGGTAAATCCGCTACGGCGACAGCCGAACCGCCCCTCGGGCTTTCCCGTTTAATTCGTTTGCCGCTGTGGTATTTATACCGGCCCGCGCGAGCCGAAGATCGGCGCGCGTTGAAAAGGTATTTCATCGATGCGTCCTGCCCTAAAAATCCGCGACCTGGACCTTGGCCTCGGCGTGCTGATCTCGCCGATGGTCGGCGTCACCGACCTGCCGTTTCGGCGCCTTTGCCGGCGGTTTGGCGCGGACCTGACGCACTGCGAGATGATCGCCGGGCCGACGCTCATCGCGTTCAAGAATGGCAAGATCAAGCACGCGATGCGCATCATCGCGACGGAGCCGGACGAGCGGCCGTTTGCCGTGCAGCTTTTCGGCAGCATTCCCGACGCGCTCGCCGCCGGCGCCGCGATCGCCGTCGAATATGGCGCGGACCTTGTCGATCTCAACATGGGCTGCCCCACCCGGAAGGTCGCCGGCAACGGATCGGGCTCCGGACTTCTGCGCGAGCCGGAAAACGCGCGACGCTGCATCGCCGCGATCCGCGCCGCCGCGCCGGGCGTGCCGTTCACGGTGAAGATTCGCGCGGGCTGGGATCCGGACAACGCGAACGCCGCCGAGATCGCGCGCATCGCCGAGGGCGAGGGCGTCGATTCGATTTGCGTCCATGGCCGTTTCCGCTCGCAAAGCTACGGCGAGGCCGCCGACTGGACGCACATCCGCCGCGTGAAGCAGGCCGTGTCGGTTCCTGTCATCGGCAACGGCGGCGTGATGACCGGCGACGATGTGCGCCGCCTTGTCGACGAGACCGGCTGCGACGGCGTGATGCTGGCGCGCGGCGTGCTTGGCAACCCGTGGTTGATCCCCGAGGCGCGCGCCGTGCTCCTGGGCGAACCCGTCCCCCCGCGCCCGCGCGCGATGGAAAAGTGGGAGGTTGTGCGCCGCTTCTGGGAGGAGCTCGCCGGGTTTCGCGGCCTTGAAAAGGCCGTGCGCGACGTGCGCAAGCACCTCATCTGGTTCACCAGGGGCCTTCATCGCGCCAACGATTTTCGCGCCGACCTGCATATGTTCGTGGACCCGGAAACGCTCGTGAATCACACGCGCGCGTTTTTCGAGCAGGCGCACGAATACGAGGAAACGGCGCCCGCGGATCTTCTTCCGGACGACGAGCCGATCAGCGAGCGGTATCAGTTGTAACAGGGAACAGGCTGGAAAGCTGGAATGTCATCGCGGACGTTCGAGCCGCCCGCCGCCGGAAAAACGACGGATGCGCGTCAATCCTCAATCTTCAATCTTCAATCTTCAAACGCAATCGAAGCAGGCGGGACGCCCGCGCTCCCGGGACGGCGCCCCGAAGTGCCTCCTTGCCGTCGGCGGCCTCGATCCGTCCGGCGCGGCGGGGATTCTCGTTGACGCGCGCGTTTTCGCGGCGTACGGCTTTCATCCGCTCGCCGTGGCGACCGCGCTCACGACGCAGACGCTTGACCGCTTCGTCGCGGCCAATCCCGTGCCGGCCAGGCTCGTGCGCACGCAGTTGGAACTGCTGCTGGCCACGATGCCCGTCGCGGGTATCAAGATCGGTATGCTCGGCACCCCGGCCCTCGCGCGCGCCGTGGCCGAAGCGGTCCGGGGCGCGGGCGTGCCGATTGTCGTCGATCCCGTGCGGACAAGCTCCTCGGGCGGCGCGCTTGCGCCCGACCATCGCTGGCGGGCCATGATGCGCGGCCTTGCGCCCATCGTGACCGCGATGACCCCCAATGCCCACGAAGCCCAGGCGTTTTCCGGCATCTCGATCGAGAATCGCGGGGATATCGCGAAAGCGTGCGAATCGTTTTATGATGCGGGATTGTCGTTCGTCGTCCTGACGGGCGGACATCTATCGTTCGCTCGCGGGAACGACTTTGTGTTTGGCGGACATGGCCTGGAGCACGCAAGCGGAAAACGGCGCCGGCGCGACGTGCGCGGAACGGGGTGCGTCCATGCCTCCGCGCTCGCGGCACATCTCGCGCGAGGTGACGATCCCGTCGCGGCGGCGCGCGGCGCTCGCGCGTTCGTCGAGAAATACATTGACGGCGCGGCGCGCGTCGGGCGCGGACCGCGGGCGCGGTGGATGGGGCGTGTGCCCGATTCGATCGAATGACGGAGCCGACCCGGCCCGAGGGGCCATCAGAAAAATTTTCGTCGGGGAAATCCCGGAACCCGGTTTTCACCGGCGCACAGGCATGAGAAAAAAAATCCGATGAGATATCAAACCCCGCCGCCGGAACGCCCCACGTTTTTGCCGATGTCGCGGTATGAGATGCAGCGCCTGGGCTGGGACGTCTGCGACGTCGTGCTCATGACCGGCGACGCCTATATCGACCACCCCAGCTACGGCGTCGCGGTCATCGCGCGCCTGATCGAGGCCGAAGGCCTGCGCGTCGGAATCATCGCGCAACCGCACCCGAGCCGCGTCGTCGATTTCACCCAGCTCGGCAAGCCGCGCTATTTCTTCGGCGTCACAAGTGGTTGCGCGGACTCGATGATCAACAACTACTCGCCCACCAAGCGCCCGCGGAAGTTCGATAACTTCAGCGCGGGGCGGATCCCCGGCCGGCGGCCGGACCACGCCGTGGTCGCGTACGCGTCAACGCTGAAGCGCATCTACCCCGACGTGCCCGTCGTGCTCGGCGGAATCGAGGCGAGTCTGCGCCGCCTCGCGCACTACGACTATTTCGACGACGAGGTGAAGATGAGCGCGCTGTCGGAGTCCGGCGCGGATCTGCTCGTCTTCGGCCAGGGCGAAAAGGCCACGCGCGAAATCGTGCGCGTGTTCGTGAGCGGCAAGGGCGCGCGCGGGTGCCGCGACATCCGGGGGCTCGCGTTCCGCGCCGGCGACGACGAGGACATCGCCCCGCACACCGGCGGCGACGAGATCGAGCTGCCGGATTTCGATGCCGTGGCCGCGGAGAAGATGAATTTCTTCAACATGGCCAAGGCGGATATCAAGAACATCGACCCGTACACCGCGCGGCCGCTCGTGCAGCGATACGGCGATCACCGGCTGGTCATCAACCGCCCGCAGCCGCCGATGACCACCGAGGAGCTCGACGAGATCTACGAATTGCCCTACGTGCGTACGCCGCATCCGAAATACAAGAAACAGGGCGCGATTCCCGCGTTCGAAACCGTCAAGTTTTCGCTGATGACACATCGCGGGTGCTTTGGCGGATGCAGCTTCTGCCCGATCTACTTCCACCAAGGGCACCACGTCACCTCGCGCAGCGAAAAGGGTATCCTGGACGAGGCGAATCAGGTCTCGAAGTTCCGTTATTTCCGCGGCGTCATCAGCAACATCGGCGGGCCGATGGCGAATATGTATCAGACGCAATGCTCGCGCGTGGCGGGCCGCCGCGAGCGCGAAAGTTGCAGCCAGGATTCGTGCATGTATCCGGAGCCGTGCCGGAACATGAAAACCGATCAGCGCCCCTACCTCGAACTGCTGCAAAAAATCCTTGCCATCGAAAACGTCGAACAGGCGTTCCTGGCCTCGCACGTTCGCTACGATCTGCTGGAGGGCGACCCGTGCGGGCAGGAGTTGCTCGAACTGATCCTGAAGGTCTTTTCCGGCCCGCAGTTCAAGTGCAGCCCGATGCACGTCTCGGACGCGGTTATCCGCCGATTGCGCAAATACCCAAACCACGCGACGGAGCGATTTGTCGCCAACTGTTCGCAAACGCTCAAAAAGATCGGTGCGGACGACGTGGAGCTTGTGCCGTATTTCATGGCGTCGCACCCGGGCTCCACGATGGAGGACGCTCTCGAAGTTGCGCAGTTCATGGATGAGCGCGGCATCGCGCAATGCCAGATCCACGACTTCGTGCCGATCCCCGGAACGGCAAGCGCGTGCATGTATTACACGGGCATGGACCCGTACACCGGTGAGACGATGTACCGTCCGCTCTCGCACCGCGAACGCAAGTTGCAACGCGCGCTCCTGCAGTTTTACAAGCCGGAAAACGCGCGTTTCGTGTACGAGGCGCTCATCGAAGCGGGCCGCACCGACCTGATCGGCGACGGCCCCGGCTGCCTTTTACGCGCGGCGCCCGACGAGGTCCGCCCGCCGATCGCCGCCGGTTCGCACGACGAGAACTGATACCGCCACTTGCGCCTTCGTTGTTTGTCTGCTCACAAAAACTCGAATTATTCCCCCCGCCCGCCATCCTCCGTCGCACGCGCGCGCTAGAGTCACCCGTAACGCCAATGACGGCGCGTCTTTCCACGGGGTGCGGAGCCCGGCTCCGCGTAAGGAGGATTCCGACATGGCCGAGCAGCCGAATCAGGAACGCTACGTCGCCGATTGCCGCAGGTTTCCGAGCGATATCAATTGCTCCCTGACGATCGCCGGAACAAGGGACGAAGTCCTCGAGGCGGCCGTGCAGCATGCGGTTTCGAAGCACGGGCACAAGGACACGCCGGAGTTTCGCGAGCAGCTTCGCCAAATGCTCGAGAGGGAAACCGCGCACTGACGGCCGGCGCCGATGGGGGACGATCCGGTCGCGCGCGGCGTGCGTCTTGCCCGCGTCGCGGCGATGAATGGTGGTTCAGTTTTGACTGGACAGCGTATCGCGGTTTCGTTAGGTTTTGAGATTCGTGTTCGGGCGCGGGCGCGTCTCGCTCGCGCCTGACCTCCGGTTTTTTTCATTCGAACGCTCCGGGCGGCGGTCGGCGTGCCTGGCGCGTCCGACCTTTGGACGCCGCCGCGGCGGAGAAGGAGCACGTCCATGGCGACCGCGGAAGAGATGAAAGCCCGGGAGATCGCGGAAGAGGCGCGCGAGAAGGAGTGGCACGGCAACGCCTTCATTCGCGACATCTTCCTCGGCAACTTCGAACTCGGCCTCATTCACCCCTACCCCATCGGGGAGCCGGATCGGCCCGAATTCCTGGAGTTCTACGGCAAGCTGAAAACCTTCCTGGAAGAAAAGGTCGATCCCGCCGCGATCGACCGCACCGGCGAATATCCGCCGGAGGTGGTCAAGGGGCTCGCGCAGCTTGGCGCGTTTGGCCTGAAAATCCCGAAGGAGTACGGCGGCCTGGGGCTCTCGCATCCCGAATACGTCCGCACCATGGCGCTGCTCGGAAGTTACGACGCGAACATCACCGCGCTGCTGTCCGCGCACCAGGCGATCGGCGTGCCGAATCCGGTCAAGCTCTTCGGCACCCCCGAACAGAAGAAGGAATACCTGACGCGCTGCGCGAAGGGCGCCATCAGCGCGTTCGCCCTCACCGAACACGCCGTCGGATCGGACCCCGGCCGGCTTGCGACCGTCGCCGAGCCCACCGAGGACGGCAAATGCTACATCCTGAACGGGCAAAAACTCTGGTGCACCAACGGCACGCTCGCCGAAGTCATCGTCGTGATGGCCCGCAACCCGAAAAACAACCGCATCAACGCCTTCATCGTCGAGATGAACTGGCCCGGCATCAAGATCGACCATCGCTGCCGCTTCATGGGCTTAAAGGCGCTTGCCAACGCGGACATCAGCTTTACCAACGTCGTCGTGCCGAAGGAAAACCTCATCGGCAAGGAGGGCGAGGGCCTCAAGATCGCCCTCATCACGCTGAACACCGGGCGTCTCTCGCTGCCCGCGGCGACGGCCGGCGGCGCGAAGACGGCAATCGAGGTCGCGCGCAAGTGGAGCAACGCCCGCGTGCAGTGGGGCCTTCCCATCGGAAAGCACGAGGCGATCACGCACAAGATCGCCGACATGGGCGCGCAGGCGTTCGCTATGGAATCCGTCTCGCACTTCGTCGCGGACCTCGCCGACCGCAAGGGCTACGACATCCGCCTGGAGGCCGCCGCCGCCAAGGAATGGAACACCGTGCGCATGTGGCACATGCTCGATGAGCTGCTGCAAATTCGCGGCGGGCGCGGTTTCGAGACGGAGGACTCGCTCGTCAACCGCGGCGAGGTGGGCATCGGCGTCGAACGCGCGTTGCGCGACGCGCGCATCAACCTCATCTTCGAAGGTTCAAGCGAGATCATGCACCTGTTCATGGCGCGCGAGGCCGTGGACAAGCACCTGGACGTCGCCGGTGCGCTCGTTAATCCGAAATCGTCCGTCGGCGAAAAGCTCGCGACGCTGCCGAAGATGATCGCCTTCTATTCCTGGTGGTATCCGACGCGATGGATCGGCTGGGGCTTCTGGCCGAAGTACGAGGAGTTCGGGCGGCTGGCGCGGCACCTGCGTTTCGTGGAAAGGCGATCGCGCCGGCTCGCGCGTTCGATCTTCCACGGCATGGTCGTGCATCAGGCGAAACTTGAACACCGGCAGGGCTTCCTGTTTCGCGCGGTCGACGTCGCGATGGAGCTGTTCGTTATGTCGGTGACCGTCACGCGCGCGCACGCGCTGAAAAAAGCGAACGCGCCGGACGCGGATCGCGCGATGCTCTACGCCGACATGTTCTGCCGCGACGCCTCGCGCAAGGTGAACGAGCTTCTGCGCGGCATGTTCCACAACGACGACATCTTCAAGTACAACCTCGGCAAGGACATCGTGGAAGGCAAGGACACCTGGCTCGAAAAGGGCTCGATGGGCGTGCCGTACACGGTCGAGCAGATGACGCCGCTGTCCGTGCCGGAGATCCTGAAGCGCCGCGAGCAGGCCGCCAAGGAACCGGAGACGCACGCCAAGGCGGGCTGACGCGATGACTGGTCACAATTCGTGACCAGTTCGATAAAAACAGAATTGACAAACGGCTCCCGGTAAGGCACCGGGAGCCGTTTTCTTTCGATCGTTCGGAGCCGCGTTGACGACAATCGACACGCCATCCACATCCGCCGCCGCGAATGAGCGCCCGCCGATTGTCGGCATGCCGGCCGTCACGGGCGAGCGCCGGCGCGACCTCGATTTCTATCGCGGTTTCACCGTCGTGCAGATGGTCGCCGCGCACTTGCTCATGCACTCGGTCGCGCCGATGCGCGCGGACGAGACGATGCGGCTATTCCTTTTCTCGTACGCCGAGCTTTTCTCCGCGGGCTTTCTGATGCTCGCCGGCATCAACGTCGATCTGGTCATGGACCGCATGTCGGCGAACCCGGCTTTCCGTATCACGAAATTCTACGCGCTCACCGCTTGGGGCCTTTTCTTCATGGGCTGGAGCTACAACCTGCTCGAAGGCACCGGGCCCTGGATGAGCGTCGTGCAGTCGATCGGCGTCGGCGTGTTTGTCACGTACATCTTCCTGCGCGTGAAGACGCCGACGTGGCTGCTGCCGATCGTCGCGCTGCTGTTTTTGGCCTGCTACTACCTGGCCGTCGGCGCGAACCTTTCGATCGCCCCCGACGTGCGCGACCATTTCTTCTGGCGCCTATTCGCCGGCCACGGCGAGATGACAAAAGAAGGGCTCAAGGCGCTTTGGCCCACGCCCTACCTGTTCGCGATGTTCGGCGGCCTGCCCGTGTCGGGTTTCGTGCTGATGGGCGTTTTCATCGAGCGCATGCGCGGCGCGAGAGCCGTCGCGTGGGGCGCGTTTTGCCTTGCGCTTGCGTTCGCATCGCACCTCATGCCGACGATGATCTACAACCCCGATACGCACCCCGTCCTTCGCGCCGATCTCAAGTTCCTCATGCAGATCCTGCCCCTTTACACCGGCTGGCTGTTCACGTTCCGCTATCTCTACCCGAAAGTGCGCCGGACGAAGTTCACGCGAGCGATCGAATTTTTCGGCGTCAATTCTCTCGACTTCCTCGTCTTCCACTGGATCTTCATCGGCCTTGTCACGGTGACGACACCGTTTCTTAACAAGACCATGTCTTTTGCCGCCGCGCAGTGGGTGCGCGCGGGGCTTGTTGTCGTGCTTCTCGCACTCACGCTGCCGCGATTCGACGCCCTCCGAAGGCGCATCGCCGCGCGCCCCGAGTTCCTTCGCCGCGCGTGGCGCGTGCTGCTGGCGTGCTTTGCGATCGCCATCCTTTCGGCCGGCGCGCGCATCATCGGCGTGCGTATGATCGCCGGCCTTGTCGCGGCGCTCACTTTCTGCCTGATGTACCCCGCCCAGCGCGCGGCCTGGCGCGCCAAATGCACCAAGGCGGCGCTGCGTCGATAATACGCGTGGAAAGATGAAGATATTTTTCATCGACAACTTGGGGCGACAAGCCTATCGTGATTTCGCGTCATTATTGGAGCGTCTCGATGCGCGAGAGAAGCCGCCTCAGGGTTGCGTTACTACTGATCGCGGTGGTTTGCGTGTTTTTGGTGACGGGTTGCTCTTGCGGCGACCCTTCGTCAAACGCAGGCCAGGCCGACGACGACACCGCGCTCGACGACGATTCCATCGATGATGACGACTCGGTTGATAACTCCAGCGACGATGACGCCGATGACGATTCCATCGATGACGATGACACGGGCCTGGACGACGACACGGGGTTCGACGACGATTCGGCCATCGACGATGACACGGAGTCGGACGATGACACGGCCCTGCCCGACGATCCCTCGGAAACGCTTTGGGACAAGGACGGCTTGCTTCTTCAACGGGTATGGGGCGGATTTCCGAATCTGACGTCCGAGGCCTTTGTCCTGGCGAGCAACGGCGACCGGCACGTGGTCGCCGGACAGGGACGATGTGTCGTTCACTACAAGGTCACGCCCGAGGAGGAAATCGCAAAAGAAACGCTTGCGTACTTTGCGTCGTCGCCCGCCGTGGCGATCGACACGGACGACCGTCTTCATGTGCTATATCTCGACCTGCGAGGCGCGAAGCTTGTTTACGCGACGAACCGGAGCGGCGCTTGGACGCGCGAAATCATCAGCGACTACATTCTGTACCGGGAAAACGGCGCGGTTCAGTTCGTAGTCGACGTGGATGACATGGGATACGTCCACCTGGGATTGGAGGACGCCGTTCGGGGCGGGTACTCCTACGGGACGAACGAGAGCGGCGCTTGGGAATTCGAGGTGCTGGACCCGTTCGGCACGACGAACATCGGTAGTTATGATCGTAATAAAGCGTTGGTTGTGGATAATACGGGGACAGTTCATTACGCCTTTCACCACTTTAGTACGGATGGGTATGTCTTTCGATACGCGCGAAAGGCACCGGGAGAGGGTTGGACGATGGAAACCGCCCGCGATGGGGGGTCACCCTACATTGACATGACCCTAGACGCCGATGGTCAACCAGTCATCGCTTGGATCGAGAATGGAATTATTTACGATAATGTGTGGTTAACGCATCGCACCGATGATGGATGGGTTGATGAACTCCTTCCCATCGAGACGCAATCTCGTCGGTTAATAGATGTGCGTTTACTGAATGGTGAATTACAGATCGTCACCCGATCGGATTTTGCCCTGACACTCTGGCATCAAATTTCCGGCCAATGGGCAGGTGAGGCGATGGAGGCACCTCCATATTTGATTGATTATTCGGTTTCACATGCGAATGAAACTAACTTCGCAGAAATTGCATTTTCATCTTCACCGGTTGGGCTTTTCCTCGCGCAGTTTGATGGTACGAATTGGCAGGTTAGCTCAAAGATGCAAGATGGGTTTGCGTTGTCGTATCCCCACACCGACAGCGCTGTTTGGGGAGACCGCTTGGACGTCGCGTTTCAGCACTTCATCTACCAACCGATCGATGAGGATACGTGGCGTAACATTGGCGAAATCTGGGCGGCGCGGCGGCAGAACGACCGCTGGGTGGTGGAGAAGGTGGGGACGGGACAGGGTCCCAGCCTCGATCTCGATTCCGCGGGTGCCCGATACATCAGCGCTGCGGACCCATCCGAGGACGACGCGCCAGACAGCCTCGTCCTGTTGTTCGACAACGTCACGGGCGCCTGGCGCGAGCGCACCGTGGAAACTGCGCCCGACGACCCGGGCTACCCCGCCTACAAGATCGAAACCAGCGTGGATCTGACGCCGGATGATGTCGTGAACGTCGTGGCGGCGGGGATCGTCGGCGACGTCTCTTGGGGTGATCTGGGGGTGACGTGGTCTTGGGGGGACGGCGATACTTGGCACACGGATGTGTGGAACTGGTTCTCTGCGGTCACCGGTTACGCAGATGTCCGTTTGCTGATGGCTCCGGACGGCACCCCGCACGTCATCGGCTCGTTCCCGTACTTCAATTTCTTTTCCATCGGTCGGTTCCTAGTGACGCTGTGGAAGACGCCCCTGGGTTGGCAACGGCACTACGTCGAGGTCGGTCCGACAGAGACCGAGTACGGACTCGGCATGGACGCCGTCATGGGCGAGGACGGCACGATCTACGTGACCTACGGTTACCGGAACTCCACGGGGGTCGGCGGACGGTTGGCAACCGGGAGCAAGGGGTCGTGGACCATCGAGGATCTGACGGACCCGACGGAGTCCATCAGTGTCGAAAGCACGGCTGTGGCCTTCGGACCGGATGGGCGCCTGTACGTTGCCTACGCGGATGCCCCCCTTGTGCCGATAGACCCATTGTGTTGCGAGGTGCATGCAATGGTTCTGCAAGACAGTACTTGGCTCGACAAAGTGGTGGACTGGGGTGGTCATGTCGGCAGCAACAGCGGCATGGATCTTACCGTGGACGCGAGTGCCATGGTTCACCTTTTATACGGCGGGGAACAGTCCCTATGGTACGTCCGATTCGGGGATGATTTCCTGGAGGCGGACTGATCACCCCCGGCGAGCCGTCACACGTACGACGTCGCGGACGGCCGCCCCAAGCGCGACGCGATCGTCATCGCCAAGTGCCGAAAATCGCAACAAATTATTTCTTCTGAACCCCGGAAACGCCGGCGGTGTCAGATGCGTATCCAAGGTCGGGAAAGCGCCCCGCCGGGCGCCGGGGAAAAAATGGGTTGACAACTTCGACGCACCGCGTTAAATTTGGCCTTGGATGAATGAATCGTCATTCAATTTGACAATCGAACGAACGAGCAGAGAAGGCAGGAAGCGCGCCCCAATCCGCTGTGATCCTCAGAAAAGTTCGGGTGCGGCTTTAAGCCGTTCCGCAACGGCCAGAAAATTTCCTTCCGAAACGAGCTAACCAGTCAGCTCCTGCCGCCTCTCCTTTTTGTGTGAAGAGTTCCCCGAGAGGGAACCAAAACAGGCCCGGAACCCCGGGCCTGTTTTGCATTTTGGATATTGATTCGCATGCGCGTGCCCGTGCCCGGCGAATCGCATCCGACGGTACACAGAGAACACGGAGGAGACCCGGAGGACACGGAGGGGGAATTTTTGAACAGACAAGCCGTGCGCGATCGCGGGGGAGTGAATCGAACAAGTTGGCGGCGCGTTGCGTGCTGGTTGTCGAATGCCACCCGCGTATTCCGTCGCGACTTCGTCGCGCCTTCATTTGCGGCACTGACGCCGCGGCGCCAAACACGCGACGTGACAACGCGGACTTGACCGCGCACTCCGGCGCTTCGCGCCTCCGTTTGCGGCACTGACGCCGCAGCGTCGCGCGAAATCCCCCGTGTCCTCCGTGTCTCCTCCGTACGCTCCGTGTTCCGCCGAATGCGATTTGGCGTTTCACTCGCCACTCGAAACTCGACACTCGAAACTTCAGATCACAATCACTTCCTCGAACTCGCCGAACACCTCGCGCATCGCGTTGGCGATCTCGCCGAGCGTCGCGTACGCCTCCACCGCGGTGAGGATCTTCGGCACCAGATTCTCCGTGCCCCTGGCCGCCTCGCGAACGCCGGCAAGCGCCGCGTCCACCGCCTTCGGATCGCGCCGCGCGCGCAGCGCCGAAAGGCGCCCGGACTGCTCGCGTTCGGCCGACTCGTCGATCTTCAGGATATCCATCGGCGGTTCCTTGCCCATCTCGAATTTGTTGACGGACACAATGACGCGCTCGCCGGATTCGATCTCCTTTTGCCACTCGTACGCCTTGTTCTGGATCTCGCGCTGCGGGAAGCCCTGCATGATCGCCTCGACCATGCCGCCCATCTCGTCGATGCGGCGGATGTAATCGAACGCGCGCGTCTCGATTTCGCTCGTCAGCGATTCCACGTACCAGCTTCCCCCCAGCGGATCGATGGTGTCCGCCACGCCGGACTCGTGCGCGATGATCTGCTGCGTGCGTAGGGCGATCGTCGCCGCGTGTTCGGTCGGCAGCGCGAGCGCCTCGTCCTTCGAGTTGGTGTGCAGCGGCTGCGTTCCGCCGAGGACCGCCGCGAGCGCCTGCAACGTGACGCGCACGATGTTGTTGTCCGGCTGCTGCGCGGTCAGCATCGAGCCGGCCGTCTGCGTGTGGAAGCGCATCGTCATCGACTTCGCGCTTTTCGCGTTGAATCGCACCCTCATGATCTTGGCCCACATGCGGCGCGCGGCGCGGAACTTGGCGACCTCCTCGAAAAGGTCGTTGTGGCCGTTGAAGAAAAACGAGATGCGCGGCGCGAACTCGTCCACGGACAGCCCCGCGGAAAGCGCCGCTTCCACGTACGCGATGCCGTCGGCAAGCGTGAACGCGACCTCCTGCACGGCCGAGCACCCCGCCTCGCGGATGTGGTAGCCGGACACGGAGATCGAATTCCAGTTCGGCACGTTGTCCTTACAGAATGCGAAGATGTCCGTGATGATCCGCATGGATTCCGCGGGCGGGTAGATGTACGTGCCGCGCGCCATGTATTCCTTGAGCAGATCGTTCTGGATCGTGCCGTTGAGCTTGTCCGGCGACACGCCCTGCTTTTTCGCGACGGCGATGTAGAGCGAAAGCAGAATCGCCGCCGTCGAGTTGATCGTCATCGACGTTGAGACCTTGTCGAGCGGGATGCCGTCGAACAGCGTTTCCATGTCCGTAAGCGACGAAATGGCGACGCCCGCCTTGCCGACCTCACCCACGGCCTGCGGCGCGTCGGAGTCGTAACCCATCTGCGTCGGCAGGTCGAAGGCGACGGAAAGACCCGTCTGGCCCTGCGAGAGAAGGTATTTGTAGCGCGCGTTGGTCTGTTTCGCGTCGCCGAAACCGGAATATTGCCGCATCGTCCAGAAGCGGCTCCGGTACATTGTCGGCTGCACGCCGCGCGTGTACGGATATTCGCCGGGAAAGCCGATTTCGTCGGCGAATTCCGCATCCGGCGCGTTCGTCGGATCGTAAACCCCATCCAGCGTGTAGTCGCTCGTCGAGCGAAACGGCGTGCGCCGTTCGGGGAATTTCGCGGCGGATTTCTCCACCGTCTCCTGCCAGCGCTTGCGCGCGGCCTCGATCCTGGCTCGATCCATACGATGCTCCTGTCTCGACCGTGGGATTCCCGACGCGCCGGGATACGACGAGCCGATCATAGCCAAGCGCGAAAGACGCGCCAAGCCGGAGCGACCGCCCGTCTTGTAACTTGCTGAGTTTTGATCGAAAAATCCGCCGAGCCACGGACGCGGAGCGCCGTTCAATAAACCATGATCGTCATTCATGCCAATTGGTCGCCGGACAACGGCTTTTTTCTCTGGGGCGAAACGGACTCCGTTTCCTCGTCGAAAAAGCGCGAAGTGCGCACGGCGAAAGTGGCGGCCATCGCGCCGCATCCCCACGCCGCCGCATGCGGGCCATTGCGGGAAACGCTCGCGGATCTGCTCGGCGACGGATTGCCGGCGCCGGGAAACGACGACGTTCTCGAATTATTGTTACCGGCCACGGCCACGGGTCCGGTTTCGTCGCCCTGGTTGATCCTGGAAGATCGCGCATCCCTTGACGCGACGAGTCCGTGCGAGCTTGGTGCTTGGCGCGTACCCGCTCTTTGCTTTTCCGGAATGGACACAACGGACGTTTTGCTCCGGTTGCCGTCGCGCCCCGGCATGGGCGTCGTTTTTGGCGACTCCCTGCGCTTTTTTTCGGAGGCGGCCCGACTGGCGGACGAACTTTTTTTGAACAAGCGCTATTTGCCGTCCATCAGCAAGGCAAGCGACGGGTGGGTATCGGAATGGCGGCCCCTGTTCGAAAACGACAGCCGGCTGGCCGTCCTGTTGCGGGCCATGCCGCCGTCTTGCAGGGCCGTTCCTTCCCTTGCGAACCATTCGGCGGATCGGTTGACGCGGGGCTTCGTGACTTCCCTGCTCGACGCGCGGGTACGCCGGGCGCTCCAAGGCCGTCCTTTGTCGTTTCCCCGGCGCGGGTTGTTGAAAGCCCCGCCTCTTGACGCGTGGCTGGCGTCCCTTGGCGACGAGAACGAAATACTGTTGGGGGATGACGACCGATGGGCGCCTTTTGTGCGCGATTTGCGGGCCTGGACCCAAGGCGCGGACACCGGCGGCTCCTTTCGTCTTTGCTGCCGCGTTGAACCGCCCGAGGACACCGAAAAAGCGAATTCCGCCGAATGGAGAGTCAGCTACCACTTGCAGGCTCTGGACGACCCCAGCGTCGTGCTCGACGCGGCGGATGTCTGGACAACCAGCAAGCGAACTTTGACCTTTCTCAAGCGAAAATGGGAAGACCCGCAGGAGCGGTTGCTTGCACATTTGGGGAAGGCATCCCGCCTTTCCCCGGCCATCGAAAAAAGCCTGTCCGATCCGACACCAACCGGGTTTTTCTTTTCCGCGGGGGATGCTTACGACTTTCTGCGCCATGCCGCGCCGCTGTTGGAGCAGGCGGGGCTGGGGGTGCTGACGCCGCCCTGGTGGAGCAAGCCGGTCGCCCGATTGGGCGTCAAAATGAAGCTCTCCTCAAAGGATGGAGGCGGCGTTTCGTCGGGACTGGTCGGCGAGGAGGGCATCGTCGCCTTTTCCTGGTCCATTGCCCTTGGCGACGCCGAACTTTCGTTGGCCGAGTTCGAGCGGCTTGCGCGTCTCAAGCAGCCTTTGGTGAAAGTGCGCGGGCAATGGGTGGAATTGAAGGCGGATCAGATCGAAGCGGCGCTGGAATTCTTTCGAAAAAAACAGGATCGGGGCGAAATGGCGCTGTCCGATGCGCTTCGCGCCGGACTTTTCCACGAAACGGACGCGGCGGGGCTCCCGTTAGTCGGCGTGGAGGTGACCGGCGACATCGCTCCGCTATTCGAGGGTCTGACCACGGGGCAAGCCTTGGCGCCGGTATCCGTGCCCAGATCTTTGAAAGGCACTTTGCGCCCCTACCAGGAACGCGGCCTCTCGTGGCTGGCTTTTCTTGAGCGCTTCGGCCTCGGCGCTTGCCTGGCCGACGACATGGGCCTTGGGAAGACGATCCAGTTGCTCGCACTACTGCTCTTGGAACGGGAAGGCGTCCCCGTCGATTCCGGTATTCCGCCGACGCTGCTCTTCGCGCCCATGTCCGTGCTGGAGAACTGGAAGCTCGAGGCGTTGCGTTTTGCCCCGTCCCTGCGCGTCACCATCCATCACGGCCCGCAACGCCTCTCGACGAAGGACGATTTCATCGACCACGCGAAACGACACGATCTCGTTCTTTCCACCTACGCTCTCGCGCTGCGCGATCGCGAGTTGTTCCAGGCCCTTTCCTGGAGACGCGTGGTTCTCGACGAGGCTCAGAACATCAAGAACAGCCAGGCCAGGCAAACCCGGGCGATCCGGGCGATCGGCGCGTCTCGAAGAGCCGCGCTGACGGGCACGCCCGTCGAAAACCGGCTTGCCGAATTGTGGTCCATCATGGAATTCCTGAATCCCGGATTTTTGGGCCAGGCGGAGTCGTTTCGCCGCGGGTTCGCCATCCCGATCGAGAAATATCGCAACACCGGGCGCGCCGAGATTCTCAAGCGCGCGATCTCTCCGTTCGTGCTGCGGCGGTTAAAGACGGATCGCGACGTGATCGCGGACCTTCCGGAAAAGATCGAGACGAAGGTCTTCTGCCCGCTGAGCCGCGAGCAGGGAACCCTCTACCAGGCCGTGGTCAACGAGATGATGGAAAAAATCGATTCCGCGGAGGGCATCGAACGCAAGGGGCTCGTGCTGGCCACGCTGATGAAACTCAAGCAGATCTGCAACCACCCCGCGCAATTCCTTCAGGAGCGTGACGTTCCGGAGCGATCCCTCGACGGGCGGTCGGGAAAGCTTACGCGCCTGTTGTCGATGCTCGAGGAGATCCTGGACGCCGGGGACAAGGCGCTGATCTTCACGCAATTCGCGGCGATGGGCACGATGTTGCGCACATCGCTCCAGCACGCCACCGGGCGGGAAACGTTATTCCTGCACGGTGCGGTGCCCAAGAAAAAACGGGATGCCATGGTCGCCGAATTTCAGTCGCCAGGCGGGCCCGCGCTGTTCCTTCTCTCGGTCAAGGCCGGGGGAACCGGTCTGAACCTGACGTCGGCTTCCCACGTGTTCCACTTCGATCGCTGGTGGAACCCGGCGGTGGAGGACCAGGCCACGGACCGCGCGTTCCGCATCGGGCAGAAAAAAAACGTACAGGTCCACAAATTCGTTTGCCAGGGGACCATCGAGGAGCGGATCGACCGCATGATCGACGAAAAAAAGGCGTTGGCCGACAGCGTCATCGGCGTCGGCGAAAACATGCTGACCGAAATGTCCACGGATCGGTTGCGTGAGATGTTCGCGCTTTCCCGGGAAGCCGTGGCGGAGGACTGAAATGGGCGGGTGGCGATGGGACGACGACGGCTATAGGCCCCGATTCGAGAAAAAGCTGGCGCGCCAGGTCAAGGACGGCTTGAAGGTCGAGAAAAAAATCGGCGGAACGTGGTGGTCGTCCCGGTGGATCGGCGTGCTGGAGTCCTTCGACATGGGCGCGCGGCTTGCGCGGGGGAGAACCTACGCGCGCCGAGGGCAGGTGATCGACATCGACATCGGCGCCGGCGTCGTCCGATCGCGGGTTCAGGGCAGCCGAAGAACGCCGTATGCGGTCAAGTTGCAAATCCAGCCCCTGTCGGACGCGAGTTGGGAAAAAATCTTCAAGGCCTTGGCCTCGCAAGCCCTTTTCGCGGCAAAACTGCTGGCGGGGGAGATGCCGCAGGCGATCGAGGAGGCGTTCTCCGCGGTCGGCGCATCGTTGTTCCCGAAGAGGATCGACGACCTGCAAACGGTGTGCTCCTGTCCGGACTGGGCCAATCCCTGCAAGCATATCGCGGCCGTGTATTACGTTCTCGGCGACCGCTTCGACGACGACCCGTTTTTGATTTTCGCGTTGCGGGGGCGCGACGAGAAACAGGTCATCGAGGCGTTGAGAAAACTGCGGAAAACCGATTCCGGCGATGCGCCCGCCGTCATCGCGGAACCGGGACACGCGTCCATTGAGGAGCCGGCAACGCCGATTTCGACGGATCCGGACCGCTTCTGGCGCCTGGGCGAAGACATCGAGGGTCTGACGTATGAACCGGTGCTTCCCGAAACGCCCGAGGCGGCTCTTTTGATTCTGGGGCCTTGCCCCAAGCCTATCGGGGGGGAGCAGCTCGTCGAGTGTCTGAAACCGGCCTACATGGATCGGCCGCCTGCCAGGATCCTTCGCGTCATCGTGAAGTCGGAGGCGAAAATCGTTTCGACGCAAAAGAGGCTCCCCGCGCTGGGCGACCCCCTTTTGCAAGAGCTGGCCGGGAAATTACCCGAGCCGCTGCGGAAAACGCATTTGGGGACGATGAAACTCCCCGCAAGACTCACCAATATCCTGATGGCGAACCGAATTCACACCATAGAGGAAATCCTGCAATTCGAAGCCGCGAATTTCCTGAAATTTCAGGGCGTCGGCGGAAAAACTTTGAGGGACATGGTGATCGAACTCCAGTACTTTTTGCAGAAACGCATGAACACCTAGCGACTCCGCCGTTTTCGCCTCGGCAACGTGTACGCTATTTCACCGCCGACACGTTGATCACGTACCCGAACATCGTGCCCGAATGCAGCGAGCAATAGTACGTGTACGAATCCACCGAGTCGAAGGTGTGGTCGAAGAAATCGCCGTTGCCGAGATTACCGGTGTCAAACTCACCGTCCGGGTTGCCCGGCGTGCCGCTCATCAGGCGATGCGTCAACGAGTCTTCGTTCAGGAAACGCACCGTATCGCCGACGTCGATGTTCAGCGGATCGATGTCCACATCGGAGCCGTCGATCGTGACCAGGTGATCGTAAGCCACGGCGGAGTCGTCGTCGCCCGTGTCATCGTCGCCGGTGTCGTCGTCGCCGGTGTCGTCGTCGCCCGTGTCGTCATCGCCCGTGTCGTCGTCAAGATCGTCGTCGTCGTCACCGGTGTCATCGTCATCGTCGTCGTCACCGGAGTCATCGTCATCGTCGTCATCACCCGCATCGTCGTCGCCGGCGGAATCGTCGTCGTCGCCGGCGTCGTCATCGTCGCCACCCGCGGTGTCGTCGTCGTCCGCCGCGTCATCGTCCACGGTGGGCAAATCGCCGGTGTCCGAGTCGTCGTCATCGTCGCCCGAGCAGGAGCAAGACGCCGCGAACGGCGACATCGCGATCGCACTCGCGGCGATGAGAAAATAAATCGCACGGGGAAAACGCCTCATGAATCACCTCCACAATGGAAAAACCCCAGCGTTCCTGTTCCCAATAACACGTCCCAAACGCCAGCGACAACGGCTTCGCGGCGATGGCGTGATCCGGAACGCACGAATTTCGGTCCGCCAAGCGCGGTGATGCCGTTCGCTCCGGAGCCCCCGCGCGGCGGATATTTTCCCGCTTCTCCGGCGAGGGCGGTGACAATTTCCCGACGATTTTCGTTGAAATACCCGAAATTTGGGGCATTTTTTCGTGGGTGCCGCGTTGACGCCACGCGGCGGGAGGGGATATCATTTGCGACTGAGAAATTCGCTTTACTGCGTTCGCCCCGAATGCGAACAAGATGCGTAATTTGGGAAGCCATTAGGGGTTGGGAGGAATCCGAACATGACGCGGAATCGGTCGACCGCGCTTACGGTCTTTCTTGTACTGGCGCTCGCCTTTTCGCTGGCCTCGTGCTCTTGCGGCGGCGGCGAGGACAACGGCGGCTCTCGCGTCGGCGATGACGACGACGATTTTAGCCCGCCCCCTCCGGGCGATGACGACATCGGCGACGACGACACCTTCCCGGACGACGACGCGGACGACGATTTCGATGACGATTCGGACGACGACGCCGACGACGACTCGGACGACGACTCGGATGACGACTCGGATGACGACTCGGACGACGATTCGGACGACGACTCGGACGATGACTCCGACGACGACTCCGACGATGACGCGGACGACGACGATGACGACCTCCCCACCGTCGCGTTCGTGAAGCCGGCCGACAATCAGGAGTTCGACGGCTACACCTTCGATATCGAGGCGAACGTCGCGAATATCAACGTCGGGTTGACGGTCGTTACCCTCGACGGCGACGACATCACCTCGTACCTGACCGTCACTTCCACCAAGATCACCGGCGTCTTCGCGATCGACGCGGGCAGCCACACGCTGGTCGCGAACGTCTTCGACGGTTCGGGCGGCAGCGATACGGATTCCGTCAATTTCTCCATCGACATGGGCAAGATCGAAATCATCGAGCCGCAGCCCGGTGCGATCTTCAATTACCGCGACATCCCCATTCAGGCGACGTATTTCAACATCGATCCGGGCACGATTCATGTCCTTGTGGATAACGGCTCCGGGTACGCGGACTGGACGGGCGACCTCACGGTCGGCGGCGGATTCGTCAGCGGCGAATTTCCGTATGTCGATCCCGGCGACTACACGCTTCGCATCTACGGAACGCATCCGAACCACGTCGACCCGGACTCGAATCCGCAGGGCATCGTCGACGCCTACAGCTACTTCTCGATCGAGCTTATCGAACCGCACATCCAGGTCACGCTCGACAAGAACCAGATCGAGGCCGGCGAATTCGTGACGGTGGATTACGCCGTCATCGACGAGACCGGCGATGATCGCTCGGACGAGGTCACGGTTGACTGGGACGTCCTGCCGGCCAACGGCGTGACGGTGAACGAACTGAACCAGACGGTGCTGTTCACGCAGCCCGGTTTCTTCACGATCACGCTTTCCACGATTCTCGACAGCGAGTTCGTTGAAGGCGAGGCGTTCGTGTGGGTGGACCCGGACCAGGCCGGCTCGATCGAGATCGACATGTCCGCGCTGCAAACGCAGGCGGGCGAGCAGATCTCCGGCACGGCCACCGTGTATAACGAGGACGATCAGGAAATTTTCGCGAACGTCCTGTGGACGACCTCCCCCACGTGGGGCGTTACCATCACGCAGGGCAACCCGGCGTATTTCGTCTTCACCCGCGCGGGCTTCGTCACCGTGCGCGCGACGGTGGTGGGCACGGGCCTGTTCGCCGAACAGGTCGTCGAGGTGCTCGCGGGCGATCCGTTCCGGCTCGACATCCTCATTCCCGACCCCGTGCTGAATCAGGGCGAGTTCACGCATCCCGAGGCGGTCATCAAGGACCAGTACGGCAATATCGTGGACACCGTCGACGCGGCGTTTTCGGTCAATCCGACGAATGGGGTGCAGGACGACACGCCGGCGGCCGGCGACATCACCTTCAACGACCAGGGCATCTTCGACATCACCGGCACCGCCGCGCCTCCGTGGAGCGGCCTGTCGGATACGGAAACCATCCAGGTCATCGACGTGACGGCGCCGGATATCGAAATCTGGACGCCCGAACGCGGCCTGTGGGTGGATCAGAACTCCATCCTGATTTCCGGCATCGTGAACGGCTGCAACTATCTGAACGATACGATCGTGTATTCGGATTCACCGGGTACCGTCCGAAACCTCGCCGGCCCGCCGAACGCGTGCCAGTTCAGCCACGACTACAACCTCGAGCACGGCCTCAACATCATGGAGTTGACGGTCACCGAGGGCGGCTCGGGCAATACGTCCAAGGCGTCCGTCAGCACGATGAACGGCTCAAAGGTTCCCGACAATGCGCTCATCCAGCCGGCGATGTTCTTCCGGATGAACGAGCGCGGGTTCAACCAGTTGATCGATCTCATGATGCCGATCCTCAACGAGCTCATCGACCAGATTCCGAACCTGCTCTACTCGTTGAACCCGATCTTCGATGAAAAGGTGAAATTCTGGGGCATCACGATCGCCAGCGCGCGCGCGGAGGTGCAACAGGTCACGATCGGCGATCCGTTCTTCTCGCTCGACGTTCTGCCGAGCCTCGGCATCAAGCTCGTCGCCGGCGTCAACGACATCCACCTCGAATTCAAGGTGCGCGGCACCATTCTCGGCATCGGCTACTCGATTTCCGGCGATGTGGACATGGATGAGATCCGGCTCGATTCGGACGCGTTCATCTACGTGGACGAAAACGACCACTTCACCGTCGAGATCGAAAACATCAGCATGAGCATCCAGGGCTTCTCGTTTGATATCAACAACTTCCCCGACGAACTCGAGGACTGGTTCAAGGACGACATCAGCGATCTCATGGAAGATGTCATCAACGACGTGCTCTCCGACACCGTGCCGGATCTGCTCGAGGAGTTGCTCAACCAGCTCCCGACCGACTTCTCGTTTGATGTCGGCGGCGCCGAGTTCGGTGTGACCTACGCCATCGAAACGGTGCTGTGGGATCAGGACGGCGGCACCATCGAGATGAACATGGGCGTCAGCTCGCCCGACACCATCCCCGGCGTGCCCGACTTCGGCGGCTCCCTCTACACCCCGGGCATTCCGCCGGCGGATACCGAGATCGGAGCCAACGTCCCCGGCACGCAGAACCCCTACGGATTCGGCGTCGTGCTCGGTGACGACCTCATCAACCAGGCGTTGTATCTGCTGTTCCGCACGGGCATGATCTCGCAGAACTTCGACGCGGTCGTGGAGACCGACAACGTCTTCATGCAACTCGCGTTCCCGGGCCTGCACGCTGCCAAGCCGGGCGATGTGGACATCAAACTGCGTCCGTTGCTGCCGCCGGTCCTCGTGGTGGCGCCGCCGAGCGGCCAGGCCGAAACCGACGGCTTCATCCCCATCGAGTTCCAGCTCGGCGACCTGCTCGTGTCGATGTACGTCGACGACGGCTCCGACGAGACGCTCTTCCTGGAGATGGCGGTCGGCATCATCATCCCCGGCGAACTTTCGATCACCTTCCCGGACAACACCCTCTGGGTGGACTTCGACGATCCGACGATGACCGTTTACGTCTTCGCCGAACCGCTCATGGACTGGGATAACGCGCTGTTCGAGAACGTCGCGCCGATCCTCGGCGAACTGCTCATTCCGTTCCTGGGCGAGCTCATGAGCGGAATCCAGATCCCGTCGTTCGACGTGGCGGGTTACGGCCTGTATCTCGTTGACGAGACCATCATGGGTTCGAACAACGACTTCATGGGCATCTTCACGGACCTGCTGCCGGTCATCCCGTAGCCGTCCGCGAAAACGAATCGCCAAAGGGCGCGGCTCTGCACCGAGCAGGGCCGTGCCCTTTTTTATTGAAGATTGAAGACGGGAGATTGAAGATTATTGGCACACGCCGTTTCGATGGGCACCCGGTGGCACCGCGTGCGGCCTGTCCCGTCCGTCCATCGGGTCCATGATGTCCATTTTGTCCATCGCGCAAATACCCGCTCCCTGACGGTCGCGGTTCGTCGCGCGTTGGTGAAACCCGCTCCGTGACGGTCGCGGCTCCGACATCGCGTTTCGCGGAAAACTACTCCCCGCCCGACTCCAGCGCCGTTTTCACGCCGGCGAAGTGGGCGTGGAGATCCCGCACGGCCTCGAGGATCGACTCGCGTGTCTTGTCGACGTGCTTTTGAATCTTGTCGGAGTTGTTCCGGATCGTCTTGGTCAGCGTCGTGATGTCGTCGAGCGCCTTCACCAGTTCCTCGACGTGCGCGATCGAGCGATCGATCGCCTCGACGTTCACGCCGAGCTGGGCATGCGCGAACCGCTTCTTGTGAACGAGCGCGCGCGCGACGGAAACCGCGGCTTTCAGATACACGTCCGACGCCGGATCCTCGGGATCCCAGACGACGACAAGGTCTTCGCCGAATCGACGCAGCGGCTCGCCGCTCGCGGCCGTTTCACGCGAGCGGACGAAAACGCCGATTGACGCGTCGCGATTCCTCTTGGCGTCCTGAAGCTCCGTGAGGACTTTCCGGTCCGTGTACGACTTGTCGTCCTTGATCTCGTAAACGATCCGCTGGCCCGCGCACGAATGATCGGGTGGAAGGATGACGAGCGCGTCGCCCTTCTTGCCGACGAGGCCCGGAATCGCGCCGACAGCCTCGAACAGGTCGCCGGTCGCCTCCGCCTCGCGCCGGATCAATTCGACCGCCGCGACCTCAAACGCGTCGCCGTGCAGCGGTGTGCGTTTTTCCACCTCGCGCCGCGTCTTCTCGCTTTCCAGCAGCGCTCGTACTTCCGTCTGGAAGTCGGACTGCTTCTTGACGATCTCCTCCACCGCGCGCGTGAGTACCTTGTTCATGACGGAGATCGCCGAGTCCTCGACGTTGAGCGAAAGCTGTTTTTTGAGCGTGTCGATGTCCTCGCCGACGCCTTTGCGAAAATCGCCCTGCGCCTCGTTCATCTTCGCGACAAGCAGCGACAGCGTCGACGACGAATCGTTCAGATCGAACGCCGCGAGAATCTGCTTGCGCTGCGCCGCCAGCTCCTCCTCGACGATCGTCTGCATCCGCGTCGGCAGGCCGTCGGTGTGCTCCGGATCGAGCAGGCGAAACAGCGGTGTGTCCTTGCCCAGGTGCTTCTCGAGCGTCGCCACGATGACGCTGCCATCGCTGCCGACGTGCGTCGAAAGCAGGCGCGCAAGTTCGCCGTCCGCCGCGAAAAGGCGCGAAAGCTGCTGCGGCAGGCTTTCGGCGCGCTCCTTGTCGAGGAACGGCGCGAGCGTCTGGTGGATCGACTCGCGCAGCGTCAATTCGCTGCCCTTGAAGGTGGTCGCCAGCTCCGCGAGCAGGCGTTCGCCCTCGTGCCGGACGCGCAGCGCGCCCGCCTCGTCCGCGCCCTGCCGCAGCGCGAGGACGCCGATCTTCAGCGCCACGAGCGCACGTTCCTCGCGTTCGACCAGATCCTCGATTTCGGCAAGCGCATCCACCACGACGGGGTCCGTCACGCGCAACGTCAGGTCGAGCGACGCGGCCTTGCCGTTGCCGTTCGTGCGCGGCTTTTTTTCGATATCGACGGAATCGTCGCCGCGACGTTTTTCGGGTACCGATTGCATGTTTCCTCCCGATGTCTGCTTTATATCACAATCTTCTCACCCGTTCCTGTTACCCCGTCAGGGCCGCAAACGAAGCGTTCGCGAAGCGAATGCGGAGTGCGCGGTCGGCGCCGCCGGGCATCGCCGCTGTCGATCGCCATCCATCGTGCCAATGCGGTGCCGACCGCGCATTCCGGCCCCGCTCGGAGCGGGGCCTCCATTTGCGGCCCTGACATCGCCAAGTGCGCGGTTCGTACGGACACACCATGGACAGAATGGACACGATGGACGATATGGACAGACGCATGCCTCGCCCAAACGACGATCAAAAGCGCCTTCGCGCGTTTTTCGCCGACGCCGGGGCGCGCGGCGTGGATTTTCCGCAAGCGGCCGCGTGGTTGATGCGGAAATTTATGACGCACCCGTGCGAGACGATCGACGCCCTAGCAGACGGGATCGATCGGCAGGACGTGCTTTCCATTCCCGAGGCCGAGCTGGAGCTCGGCGTTCCCGGGGGCGTCCCCGGGGGCGATCCCGTGCGCTTTGACAATCTCTACGACGCCATGCTCGCCGCGGCGCCCGGTCACGCGCACGACCGCCGCGCGCGCGGCACGGTCTATACGCCGGCGCCGCTTGTCGAATACGTGCTCGACCACGCGCTCGCGCCGGCGCTCGAACGCGCGGACGATCCGCTCGCGTTGCGCGTCCTTGATCCCGCGTGCGGCGGCGGGCGTTTTCTTCTGGCGGCGGCGCGGCGCATCGCGGACGCGGCCATCGCGCGCGGCGTGCCCGTTGACGAGGCCCGCGCCCGCGCGGCGGAGTGCGTTGTTGGCGTGGACACCGACCCGCTGGCGGTGATCGTCGCGCGGCTGGGGCTGGTCAAGTTCGCTTCCCAATCCCGGTTCCGTGTCTCGCCGACCATCCTCGACGCCGACGCGCTCGCGCCGGACACCATTCGCGCGCTCGCCGATGCCCAAATCGCGCCCGGATGCGTGGGCGCGGGGCCGTTTGAGGTTGTCGTCGGCAATCCGCCCTACATCACCCACGGCTTGCGCGGCGCGGCGACGCTCGATGCCGCGAAAAGCCTTGATTTGCGCGCGCGGTTTCCGCTGTCCGCGGAATACAAGATCAATATCCCCGCGTTGTTTGTCGAACTGGCGCTGCGGCTTGTGCGCGCGGACGGCCGCGTGGGGCTTGTGCTGCCGGACAGCTTTCTGACCGGCCGTTATTTTCGCCGCTTGCGCGAGGAGCTGCTTGCGCGCGGCGGGCGCGTCGAGCGCCTGGCCGTCATCGATCGCGCGTTCGCGCGGGGCGACGCCGGACGCACGGTTGTCCTCGTCGCGTCGCCGGACGATCGCGGCACGCGCCGCGTGGTGACGATCGTGCGCGCGAAAAACGTGGACGCCCTGGGCGCGACGGGCGCCGCGTCCGCGAAAATAAGCGCGCGCGCATTCGCGGCTTTGCCGGCGACGCGTTTCTCCCCGATCGCATGTGACGCAACGTGGCGCCGGGTGACGCGGGCGTTTTCCGGCGCGCCGCTATCCGGCATCGTGCAATTCCGGTCGGGGCTCGTCGCGAAAAACGGCCGCGCGAGTTTTGTGGTGACGCCGGACGAAACCCGCTCCCTCACGGTCGCGGTTCGTGACCGGGAAAGCGATGCGGCGTTGCAATGTCCGAGCCGCAAACGCAGCCAAGCGGTGTGCGCGGGCGACGACGCCGACAACCTCGTCCCGCTCATCGCGAGCGGGCGCGAACTTCGCGCGTTCGACGTGCGTTGGGCGGGCCATTTCGCGCGGCGCGACGCGGCCCTTTACAAATCCGGATATCACGCCCGCTGGTACGAGAGCGCGAAGCTCCTGGTGAATCAGACGGGCGACCGGCCGCGCGCGGCCGTGGACGCAAGCGGATTGTGGGCAACCAACAACCTGCACGTCGGGCTTGCCGGCAGCGACGAGATCCTGCATTTCGTCGCGGCGCTCGTGAACAGCGCGCCGTTTGCGGCGCTGTACGCCGCCGTGGCGGGCGAGACCGGGCGCGCGATGGCGCAGATCGACATCGACCTGCTCGCGGCGATGCCGCTTCCGCCGGGCGCCCAAAACGCGGGCGGGCTGATCGCGCCGGCCTACGTGCGCGACGTGGCGGCGATCTCGCGGGAACTGCACGAGAACCCGAATGACGCCGGCGCCGCGTGGTGGCGTTCGAGAATCGATTCGATCCTGGAAGCGGCCTACGACGCCGGCCAGGGAGCGGCCGCGCCGATCATCCCCGCCGCACAAACCGCGGCGGCTGAGGTCGCGACATGACGCGAAGAAATAAGCGCGGGGCGCTCGCCATTCTGGCCGTGGCGACGTTGGCGGCGCTTGTCGCGTGGTGGCCGGCGCCGGACCTGCGTCACCTGGACGAGCTCGGATATTTTTCCGAACGCGCCCGGCCAAGCGGAAGCGAAATGGTCGAAATCGCCGGCGCGTTGCGGCGCATCGTCGCCGACCCGGCGGCGGAGGTTGCGACGCCCGTGGTCGATATCCCCCGAACGCAGATTTTCGTCTCGCTGTTCGCGCCGGGGGTCGACCCGGTTTTCGTGCAATCGGAGCCTGGTCCGTGGGATGCCGCGTTTCGCGAGGCCGCCGCGAAACTGCGCGTAAGCGAGGCGGTCGCGGCACGTTTTCGGCCGATCGCCGACCGCTGTGCCATCAAGGTCGATCTGTTGCACCAGCGCAAGAAGCTGCGAGTGCGCGACGAGCCGCGACGCATGGCGCTCGAGGCCGGGCTCGACGGAGTGATCCTGCAACTTCCCGATCGCCTCGTGATGCTGCCGCCGTGGGATATCCTGACGGGCGATTGGGAAGTGGCCGAGGGCGGCAACCGCGCGCACCGCCGCAACACGCGCTGGCTTTCGCGCCTGTCGAAGGCGGCCGGGCGCGGATCGAACGGCTGGCGAAACGCCAACCTCTACAGGTTCCGCACGCGAGCGTTCATCCAGGATGCCGCGGGCGCGCCGCCGCGCCGCCTGTATCGCGGGCTCGATCCGCAAAAAGGCGATCCACGCCCCGCGGAATTGCGCGAAGCGCTGTCCGAGGCCGCGCATTTCGTCAGAAGGCTGATGGAGGACGATGGGCGCTTTACCTATATCTACGAGCCGATCCCCGACGAGACGAATCTTTCCTTCTACTACGGCGTCGTTCGTCACGCCGCGACGGTCTATGGCCTTTACGAGGCCAACGAGGTCCTGAACGATCCGGCGATCGGCGCGGCGGCCGATTCGTCGCTCGCGTACATGGTATCGATCTCGCGCGAGCCGCTTTTCGGTGAAGGCCTGGAAAGCGTGCGCCAGAACGGACTGTCGTTCCTCGGCGCGACGGCGCTCGGGCTGCTGTCGCTCCTGGAAACACCGGAGGCGACTCCCGAGGACGAGGCGCGCATGGCGCGCTACGCGAAGTTTCTCGTCGCGATGAACGCGCCGTCAGGCGGTTCGTACGGATCCTGGGCGCAACGGCTGGTGCGCTGGGAGCCCGATCCGCCGGTGCTCTACTTTCCCGGCGAGAGCCTGCTGGCGCTCGTCCGCTATTACGAACGCGCGCGCGATCCGTCGCTTCTGGACGAGGCGAAAAAGATGGCGCGATTTCAGATCGCCGACTTCAGGAAGCGCGACGTGCCGGACGCCTGGCTGACGCAGGCGCTTTCAAGGTTGGCACGTCTTGACCCGGACCCCCAATGGCGAACGGCGTGTTTTGAATTGGCGGACTGGTACGTGAAGCATCAGCACGGGGGCGGGCGGAAGGTGCGCTACCGTGACGAATGGGGCGGATTCGACAACTCACGCCCGCCCCGCGCGACGCCGGCCTCCGCGCGCACGGAAGCCCTCGCCGCGGCGTTTGACCTGGCGCACGCGGCCGGCGAAACCGCGCGCGCCGATCAATACGGCGACGCGGTTTTGCGCGCGTGCCGCTTCATCATGAACTGCCAGTACGGCCCGCGCATCGACTACCTGGCGCGTGACCCGGGACGCGCGCGCGGCGGCATCCGCGGCGGCCTCGTGGACAACGACGTGCGCGTGGATTTCAACCAGCACGCGATGATCGCGTTTCTGGGCGGCTTGCGGGTGCTGGAGGCGCGTGGCGAGCGGCAGGTTTTTTCGACGGAACACAGAGGGCACGAAGGAGACACAGAGGACACCGAGGAACGATAAGACTGGAAGGTCGTAGCAGGGCCGCATTCACCAGGGGGACGCAATGGGCACAAAGGGCGCGACTTGTCACCCTGAGCGAAGCGAAGGGTCTCGCCCCGTGCCACCGCGGAAGGAGATTCTTCGCTTCGCTCAGAAAGACAAACCGCTCAGCGACAAGTCACGCCTCCTCCGTGCCCTCTGTGTACCGCCGAAATCAAAACTCGAACCATGTCACCGTTTCCGCGTGGATTTCCTCGACGACCGGCGGCGCGAGATCGAGCTTTTTGGCCGCGTCGCGCAGGACGCGCGTTTCGCGCGCGTTGACCGGCCCGTCCGAGGCCGCCACGAGGAACGCGGCGCGGTAGATCAGCTCCCGCGTGCGCAGGGGCGCGCGGTCCGCGTGGACCGCGCCGAGGCGCGCGGGGGATTTTTGCCAATCGCGCACGCGCAGCTTCATCTCGCCCGTGATGCGCAGCGGGTTCAGGATTTCACCGATCATCGCGCGTTCGCGCGCGCCAAACGACCGATCCGCCCACGCCACCGCATGCACGACGCGGGCCAGGTCCTCGACGTCGATTTTCGAAAGACGCGCGCGCTCCTCGTGCCGCCGCCAGGGGTGCAGGCGGTCGATCTCCTCGATATGGGAAAGCGCGAGGATCGAAAACGCGCGCATCGTTCCGTACGCCGCGGCACCGCGAAGGCCGGCGCCCGCGATCATGGAGACAGCCAGCCCCGTGCGCGCGCCAAGCCGATCGTGCGTGACGCGGGCGATCAGCGCGGGCAGCACGAGGTCCGACAGCCTCGCATAGGTGCGCGGCGGCAGCCCGGCGGCGCTCGAGACGGCGGCGCGCTCAAGCCCGGCGATGAGCGGGTGTTTGCTGACCGTGGCGACGCCGCAAAAAGCGGCGGCGATTTTGAGCAGCTCGTCGCGCAAAAGATCGTCGGAGTCGCGCGCGTGGATCAAACCGGCGCCAAGGACGATACGGACCATCGCGCGCAGCGCGAGATAGAGATCGGCCGCGACGGCGCCGGC